>NZ_JBLEBI010000194.1:0-12837 GCF_047340315.1 Streptomyces sp. AF1A | reverse complement strand
CGCGCGGACCAGGCTACGGCGGTCCGGGGGGACGCCCGGCACGATCAGCGGTCGTACCTCCACCTCGGCGACCAGACCGCGGGTGCGGCTAACCCGCCAGAGGAAGGCGGGCAGGGTGTCCCCGCCGACGAACGCGGCGGCCGTACCGGTCGTACCGCCGTCCTGGGTGTAGCTCAGCCGTACCGGCTGCACGGGCACGCCCACGTCGAGTGCGGCCTGGAAGACGGCCCGGTGGAATCGGCCGTGGGCGCGCCCGCACAGGTGCCGCCCTCGGGGAAGGCGGTCACGGCGCTCTCCTGGTCACGGGCCGGTTCGGCGGCGGGGACGGTCGTCCGGGCCGCCGTGTCCTTCCGATGCCGGTTGGCCGGTGCGTGACCTGTGCCGGGAGAGCGGATGTGGGGATGCTGAACGCCGGGGTCGCGGCGGGCTCAGCCCTCCTTCGTCACGCACCCGGCGAGCAGCCGCCCGGCCTCGGCCGGCTCCAGGACGCGCTCGAGGCGCAGGTCGCCCGTCATGTGCGGGAAGAACCGGCCCGCGGGCCAGCTCCGCTCGTACGGCGGCGGGTCCAGGACGAGCAGCCGTACGCCGTCCACGACGGGGATGTCCGAGGGGGTGCCCTCGTTCCACACCCAGTCCCCGCCGGGGGTGACGAGGTTGAAGGAGCCGGTGGTGTCCACCTGACCGGGCTGGTCCCGGCAGACGGCCGCCTCCTGGGCGGACGGCGCCCGGCCGGGCACATGGCCGCCGCCGACGAGCACGTCGGCGAGCAGGGTGTGCAGCTGGAAGTTGTCGCCTATGCCGCTCATGCGCAGGGCGTAGCCGGTGCCGGTGGGGCGGTGCAGCACGACCAGCGGTTCGTCGTCCAGGACGTGCAGGGCGTAGGCGAGGCACTTGAAGTCGTGCCCGGACTCCTCCTCCACCGCGCGCAGGGCGGTGAACAGCCGTGTGCGCTGCTCGGCACCGAGTGCGGTGCGTACGGAGGCGTGGTTGAGCATGGCGACGGAGGCCATCTCCCACTGGGGCAGCGTCAGCCAGGACAGGGCCGCCTCCGGGCCGACCCGGTCGAACAGGCCCGCGTCCGGCTCGCCCTGCGGGTCCGGGAAGTCGCCGCCGCCGGTTTCCGCCCAGCGCTCGCAGAACTCCTGGACGCCGGCGAGTGTGCCGACGAGGCCCTCGAACACGTGCGGTGCGCACCCGGCCGCGTCGGCGCCGCGCTCCACGCACGCGCCGACGATCACGGCGATCGTGCCGCGCGGGCCGGGCGGCACCTCGGGCAGCAGCGCGGCGAGCCGGGGCGCGGCCCGCGCGATCTCCTGCTCCCCCGCCTGCTGGAAGTGCTGGTACAGCTGCTGGAACTCGTGCTCCGAGCGGTCGGCGTCCCGCTCGCGCACAGCGGCCTCGAAACCGGCGACGGCGTCGAGGAACCGCTCCCTCCCCTTGTCGTTGAAGATCATGCGTGCAGCCTACCGACGTGCGGGAAACCAGACGGGACCGGGAGGAGCACCGCTCCCGGTCCCGCCCGCCCGCCTCCTTGCCGGCGAACGTCTGTCGGCTGCTACCGCTTGCCCGCCTTCCGGGTGGCGCGCAGCCACTCCCGGTTCATGCTGGTGATCGACATCAGCGGGATGCCCTTCGGGCAGGCGGTCGCGCACTCCCCGGTGAGGGTGCAGCCGCCGAATCCCTCGGCGTCCATCTGCGCGACCATGTCGAGCACCCTGGTCTCCCGCTCGGGCGCGCCCTGCGGCAGCACGTTGAGGTGGTTGACCTTGGCGGAGGTGAACAGCATCGCCGCGCCGTTCGGGCACGCGGCCACGCACGCCCCGCATCCGATGCACTCGGCGTGCTCGAAGGCGAAGTCGGCGTCCGCCTTCGGGACCGGTGTGGCGTGGGCCTCCGGCGCGGACCCGGTGGGCACGGTGATGTAGCCGCCGGCCTGGATGATCCGGTCGAAGGCGGACCGGTCGACGACGAGGTCCTTGATCACCGGGAACGCGGCGGCCCGCCACGGCTCGATGTCGATGGTGTCGCCGTCCTTGAAGGACCGCATGTGCAGCTGGCAGGTGGTGGTCCGCTCGGGCCCGTGCGCGTCGCCGTTGATCACGAGGGAGCACGCGCCGCAGATGCCCTCGCGGCAGTCGTGGTCGAAGGCGACCGGCTCCTCGCCGTCCACGATGAGCCGTTCGTTGAGGACGTCCAGCATCTCCAGGAAGGACATGTCGGGCGAGATGCCGTCCACCTCGTAGGTGGACATGGCGCCTTCGGCGTCGGCGTTCTTCTGCCGCCAGACGCGCAGGGTGAGCTTCATGCGTAGCTCCGCTGGGTGGGATGGACGTACTCGAAGACCAGGTCTTCCTTGTGCAGGACGGGCGCCTCACCGGTGCCGGTGAACTCCCAGGCGGCCGCGTAGCCGAACTCGTCGTCCTTGCGGGCGGCCTCGCCGTCCGGCGTCTGGGACTCCTCGCGGAAGTGGCCGCCGCAGGACTCGCTGCGGTGCAGCGCGTCGAGGCACATCAGCTCGGCGAGTTCGAGGTAGTCGACGATGCGGTTGGCCTTCTCCAGCGACTGGTTGAACTCCTCGCCGCTGCCGGGGACCTTGATGCGCCGCCAGAACTCCTCACGGATCTGCGGGATCCGGTCGAGCGCCTTGCGCAGGCCCTCGTCGGTGCGGGCCATGCCGCAGAACTCCCACAGCAGTTCGCCGAGTTCACGGTGGAAGGAGTCCGGGGTGCGGTCGCCGTCGACGGACAGGAGCCGGTTCAGCCGGTCCTCGGTCTCGGCCAGGACCTCGCGGACCACCGGGTGGCCGTCGGTGACCTGGCCCTGGTGGGGGTTGCGGCCCAGGTAGTCGTTGATGCTGACCGGCAGCACGAAGTAGCCGTCGGCCAGGCCCTGCATCAGCGCGGACGCGCCGAGCCGGTTGGCGCCGTGGTCGGAGAAGTTGGCCTCGCCGACCGCGAACAGGCCCGGGATGGTGGTCTGCAGGTCGTAGTCGACCCACAGGCCGCCCATCGTGTAGTGCACGGCCGGGTAGATGCGCATGGGCACCTGGTACGGATCCTCGTCGGTGATCCGCTGGTACATGTCGAAGAGGTTGCCGTACTTGGCCTCGACCGCCTTGCGGCCCATGCGCTTGATCGCGTCCGCGAAGTCCAGGTAGACGCCCTGGCCGCCGGGGCCCACTCCCCTGCCCTCGTCGCAGACGTTCTTCGCGGCGCGGGAGGCGATGTCGCGCGGGACCAGGTTGCCGAAGGCGGGGTAGATGCGCTCCAGGTAGTAGTCGCGCTCGTCCTCGGGGATCTGGTTCGGCGGGCGGGTGTCGCCCTTGGCCTTGGGCACCCAGATCCGGCCGTCGTTGCGCAGCGACTCGCTCATCAGCGTCAGCTTCGACTGGTGGTCGCCGGTGCGCGGGATGCAGGTCGGGTGGATCTGTGTGAAGCAGGGGTTGGCGAAGTAGGCGCCGCGCCGGTGCGCCCGCCAGACGGCGGTCGCGTTGGAGTTCATGGCGTTGGTCGACAGGTAGAAGACGTTGCCGTAGCCGCCGCTGGCGAGGACGACCGCGTCGGCGAAGTACGTGTCGATCCTCCCGGTGATCAGGTCGCGGGCGACGATGCCGCGGGCCCGGCCGTCCACGACGATCAGGTCCAGCATCTCGGTGCGCGGGTGCATCTCCACGTTGCCGGCCGCGATCTGCCGGGACAGCGCCTGGTAGGCGCCCAGCAGCAGCTGCTGGCCCGTCTGGCCGCGGGCGTAGAAGGTGCGGGAGACCTGGACGCCGCCGAAGGAGCGGGTGTCGAGCAGGCCGCCGTACTCGCGGGCGAAGGGCACGCCCTGCGCCACGCACTGGTCGATGATCTCCACGGAGATCTGCGCCAGGCGGTGCACGTTGGACTCGCGGGAGCGGAAGTCGCCGCCCTTGACGGTGTCGTAGAACAGCCGGTGGATCGAGTCGCCGTCGTTGCGGTAGTTCTTCGCCGCGTTGATGCCGCCCTGCGCGGCGATGGAGTGGGCGCGGCGCGGGGAGTCCTGGTAGCAGAACTGGACGACGTGGTAGCCCTGTTCGGCGAGGGTGGCGCCCGCGGAGCCGCCGGCGAGGCCGGTGCCGACCACGATGACCGTGTGCTTGCGCCGGTTGGCGGGGTTGACGAGCTTGGCCTCGAACCGCCGCTTGTCCCAGCGCTCGTGGATCGGGCCGGACGGGGCCTTGGTGTCGGCGACCGGTTCGCCGGTCGCGTAGTCCGTGTACGAGGTCATGTCAGCTCACCAATCCGGTCATGACGCCCACGGGGATGGAGATGAACCCGGCCGTGAGCAGCAGCGCGAAAACGTTGGCGGAGATCTTCAGAGCGCGGTCCCAGGCACGGCTGCTGACGCCGAGGGTCTGCGCGGCACTCCAGACGCCGTGCCGGATGTGCAGGCCGAGGGCCAGCATCGCGACGATGTAGATGACGTTGCCGTACCAGGTGGAGAAGGTGTCGACGACGTTCTCGTACGGGTGAAGGTCCTGGAAACCGCCCGAGTGCACGGTGCCGGTGGTCAGGTCGAGGATGTGCCAGACGACGAACAGGCCGAGGATGACCCCGCCCCAGCGCATGGTGCGTGTGGCGTAGCTCGACCGCGGCCGCTTGTGCACGTACTTGCTGGGACGCGCCTTGATGTCCCGCCGGCTGAGCTGGTAGGCGGTGACCGCGTGGGCCACGACGGCGGCCACGAGCACGATCCGCGTCAGCCAGAGCACCCACTCGTGGTGCATGAACGGGGCGCCGACGTAGCGGAGCCAGACGGCGTAGTCGTCGATCTCCCGGGGACCGAAGAAGATCTTCAGGTTCCCGTAGAGGTGGACCACCAGGTACGCCAGCATGATCAGGCCGCTGACCGCCATCACGGTCTTCTTGCCGACGGTCGAGTCCCACATCGTGCGTGCCATGGACGGCCGTCGGTCCGTCCGCGTTGCCAGTGCCATGTCTCAGCACGCTAGGGCCGGGGCACCCGATCGGTCCAAGACATGGTCCAGCTCGTTTCGATAGGTGGCGGCTATGCTCGCTGGATGCAGTTCCAGCAGCTCCAGTACTTCGTGGCCGTCGCCGAGACCCGGCACTTCACCCGGGCCGCCGAGCTGGTCCATGTCGCCCAGCCGTCACTGTCGCAGCAGATCAGGGCGCTGGAGCGGGAGCTGGGCGCGGATCTGTTCCTGCGCGCGCGGGGCAACATCACGCTCACCGACGCGGGCGAGGCCCTGCTGCCGCTGGCCCGGCGGATCCTCGCGGACGCGGACACGGCCCGGTACGAGGTGCAGGAGCTGGTGCAGCTGCGGCGCGGCCGGGTGCGCCTCGGGGCGACCCCGAGCCTGTGCACGGGCCTGCTGCCGGACGTGCTGCGCGCCTTTCACGACCGCTATCCCGGCATCCGGCTGCTGATCGAGGAGGGCGGCTCCCACGACCTGGTGCGGGAGCTGGCGCGCGGCGCGCTCGACCTGGCCCTGCTGGTGCTGCCGCTGCCGACGCCGTCGCCCGCGCTGACCACGGTGGAGCTGCTGCGCGAGGACCTGGTCGTGGTGTCCTCGCCGGAGGCGCCGGCGCCGGGCCGGGGCGGCGGGGCCGTCGACATCGCCGATCTGGAGGGCGAGCGGCTGGTGATGTTCCGGCACGGGTACGACCTGCGGGAGCTGACCGTGGCGGCCTGCCGCTCCGCCGGGTTCGAGCCGGAGTTCGCGGTGGAGGGCGGCGAGATGGACGCGGTGCTGGGGTTCGTGCGGGCCGGTCTGGGCCTGGCCGTGGTGCCGCAGATGGTCGCCACGCGCTCCGCGCAGGGCCTGCGTGTGACACCGCTGGCCCGGCCGGGGCTGCACCGGACCATCGCGCTGGCCCACCGCACCGACGTGGCTCCGCCGCGCGCCGCGCGGGAGCTGCAGCGGATGCTGCTGGAGCGGTGACGGGGTGCACCGCCCCTGCCCCCGGCCCGACGGTCCCGGCATCTTGTTTCACGCTACATCTAAATGCATAATGCAGTGATGCATCAGCGGGTCAGGCACACCGGGGACGCGTCGCCGGAGGACCTGACCATCGCCGTCGAGCAGATGGTGCGCCGTGTGCGGCGCAGCGCCACGGCCGGCGGGCTGAGCACGGCCGCCTCCTCCGCGCCGGCCCGGCCTAGCCGCGAGGGCCCGCACCGGCTGACCGACCTGGCCCGCGCCGAGGGCGTCTCCCAGCCCAACACGACCCGGCTCGTCACCCGCCCGGAGCGGGCGGGGCTGGTGCGGCGCACCGCCGACCGCGGCGACGGCCGGGGCGCCCTCGCCGGGACCACCGACAGCGGCCTCGAGCTCTTCCGGCAGCTCCGCGCCGAGCGCGCGGGCGCTCCAGGAACCCGTCGAGGAGCTGACCGGGGACGAACGGCGGGCCGTGCGCGTCGCGTTGCCCGCGCTCGCCCGCGCCGTCCAGGACCGCTCCCGGCATCTCCGGTCCGCCCCGCACCCCAACGATCCGGAAGAGAACCGCACATGAGTGCTTCGCACGAACGGGCCGCCAGCCCCTTCAAGCAGCCGAAGGCCGTCTGGGCCGTCGCGTTCGCCTGCGTGATCTCGTTCATGGGTATCGGCCTGGTCGACCCGATCCTGCCCGCCCTGGCCACGAGCCTGCACGCCTCCCCCAGCCAGGTCTCCCTGCTGTTCAGCAGCTATCTGATCGTGACGGCCGTGGCCATGCTGATCGTCGGGTGGGTCTCCAGCCGCCTCGGCGCCAAGCGCACCCTGGTCGGCGGCCTGGCCGTGATCGTCGTCTTCGCCGCGCTGGCCGGTTCCTCGGGCTCCATCAACGGCATCGTCGGCTTCCGCGCCGGCTGGGGACTGGGCAACGCGCTCTTCATCGCCACCTCCCTGGCCGTCATCGTCGCCTCCGCCAGCGGCGGCTTCGGCGGCGCGATCATCCTGTACGAGACCGCCCTCGGCCTCGGCATCGCCGTCGGGCCGCTGCTCGGCGGCGAGTTGGGCGCCATCAGCTGGCGCGGGCCGTTCTACGGCGTCGCCGTGCTCATGGGGATAGCCCTGGTGGCGACGCTGGCCTTCGTCCCCTCGCTGCCCAAGCCGAAGCGCGTCACCTCGCCGATCGCCCCGCTCAGAGCCCTGCGCCACCGCGGCCTGCTGACCATGGGCCTCATGGCGCTGCTGTACAACTGGGGCTTCTTCACCATGCTCGGGTACGCCCCCTACCCCATGGAGCTGAGCGCCCATCAGCTCGGGCTGGTGTTCACCGGCTGGGGTCTGCTGGTCGCCGCGTTCAGCGTGTTCTTCGCCCCGCGCCTGCAGGCCCGGTACGGCACCGCACCCGTGCTCTACGCCAACCTGCTCTGCCTCGGCGTCGTGATGGCGGTCATCGCCGCCGGGGTCCGCACGCCCACCGTGGTCATCGTGGCGGTCATCGCCAGCGGCGCCTTCATCGGCATCAACAACACGCTGACCACCCAGGCGGTCATGCTCGTCTCGCCCGTGGAGCGCCCGGTCGCCTCCTCGGCGTACGGCTTCCTGCGCTTCATCGGCGGCGGCCTGGCCCCCTACGTCGCCGGCAGGCTCGCCGACGCCACCGACCTGAGCGTGCCCTTCTACCTCGGCGCCGCCACCTTCGTCGTGGCCGTCCCGGTGCTCGCCAGCGGCCACCGCCTGCTCCGGCAGGCCGAACTGCGCACGGAGGACGGTGAGCAGGTCGCCCCGACGCTCACCCCGGTCACCGCGCCCGCCGCCCCCGGCACCGCCCCCGTCATCGTCGCGGTCGGCGGCCACGACCGGGCCGCCGTCATCGTGGACGCCGCCGCCCGGCTCGCGCGCGAGACCGGCAGCCCGCTGGAGGTCGTGCACGTCCGGCGGACCGCCGTCGTCGAGGAGCAGGCGGCCGAGACCGAATCCGCCGAGCAGGCGCGGCGCGCGGTCGCCGCGCATCTCGACCGGCTCGCCGGCCTGGGCGTCGCGGCCACCGGGCAGATCCTGGACGGCGTGGGCGACCACGCGGCGGCGGGCCGCGTGCTCGCCCGGCACGCGGCGCACGTGCGGGCGCGGGCGATCGCCGTCGGCCGCTCCCCCCGCGGACCGCTCGCCCAGTTCGCCGACGGCAGCCTCACCACGGCCCTCGCGCACAGCGCCGAGTGCTCCGTCGTCCTCGTGGACCCCGGTCACGACCCCCGGCCGCTGACCCCCGCCTCGCTGACGGAGCTGCGGCACAGCACCGCCTGAGGCGGCTCAGCCCGTCGCGTCCACGAGCGCCAGGTCGTGCAGCCGCTCCGGCGGCCCCGGCCTGGCGTAGTACCAGCCCTGGGCGGTGTCGCAGCCGAGGATCCGCAACTGCTCCGCCTGGGCCCCGGTCTCCACGCCTTCGACGGTGACCGCGAGGTCCAGGCTGTGCGCGAGGGAGACGATCCCCTCGACGATCTTCAGGTCGACGGGGTCGGCGGGGAACTGCTGCATGCCCTGGGTGAAGGAGCGGTCCAGCTTGAGGACGCGCACCGGCAGGCGACGCAGATTGGCCAGGTTCGAGTAGCCGGTGCCGAAGTCGTCGAGGGCGATGTCCACGCCCATCTCGGCCAGCCGGCGCAGGGGCTTGAGGAGGTCGTCGTCGGCGCCGATGAGCGCGGACTCGGTGACCTCCAGGCACAGGGCGTCCGGGGCGACGCCCGCCCGTTCGAGGATGTCGACCGTGTCCTTGACCAGGCCGGGGTGGCTGAGCTGGCACGGGGACAGGTTGACGTTGATGCGCAGGGGCCCGGCGGTCGTCTGCTCGCCGTACCGTTCCCGCCATTCGCGGGCCTGGCGGATCGACTCCTCCAGCACCCAGCGGCCCAGCGGGACGATGAGGCCCGTGTGCTCCGCGAGCGGGATGAAGCGGTCGGGGCCGAGGACCCCGTGCTGCGGGTGCAGCCAGCGCACCAGGGCCTCCGCGCCGCGCACGCTGCCGTCCCCGAGGTGCACCAGCGGCTGGTACTCGATGAAGAACTCGCCGCGCTCCAGGGCCGTCGGCAGGGCCGTGGTCAGGCCGTGGCGGGTGATGGCGCGCGCGTCGGCCTCGGGGTCGGCGAGCTCGAAGCGGTTGCCGCCCGCCGACTTGGCCCGGTACATCGTGATGTCCGCGCTGCGCAGCACCTCGGCGGCGGTGCGTTCGCCCGCCGGGCCCTCCACGATCCCGAGGCTGCCGCGCACCAGCAGGTCCCTGCCGTCGATGCTGATCGGGGTGACCAGCGCGTTCATGATGCGCTCGGCCAGCTCGTCCACCTTTCGCTCGGTGCCGGGGCCCGTGGTCAGCGCCACGAACTCGTCGCCGCCGAGCCGGGCGACCATCTCGCCGGGCGCGGTCGCGCAGGACTGCAGCCGGTCGGCCACCTCCACCAGCAGCCGGTCGCCGGCCGCGTGGCCGAGGCTGTCGTTGACGGTCTTGAAGCCGTCCAGGTCGAGGTAGCACAGGCCGAACCGCTGGTCCTCGCCGGCGCCGAGGACCTTCTCCAGCCGCTCGAAGAACAGCGTGCGGTTGGGCAGGCCGGTGAGCGCGTCGTGGGTGGCCTCGTAGCGCAGCCGGAGGTTGAGCAGCCGCCGCTCGGTGGTGTCCTCCATGAGGGCCAGCTGGTACTGCGGCCCGCCGTCGGCGTCGCGCAGCAGGGAGACCGTGAGATTGGTCCACAGCACCGTGCCGTCGGGGCGGTTGAACGCCTTTTCCACGTGGTAGTGCTCGCGCTCGCCGCGGACCAGTTCCTCGTAGAGCTTCCAGGTCTGGGGGGCGTCCTCGGGGTGGGTCCAGTCCTGCACCCGACGGCCGCGCAGCGACTGGTCGGTGAGCCCGAACATGCGCAGCAGCGCCTCGTTGACCTGCAGCACGTTGCCCTCGAGGTCGGCGATGCCGATCCCTATCGCGGCGCCCTCGAAGACCGCGCGGAAGCGGGCCTCGCTGGCGTGCAGCGCCTGCGCCACCGCGCCCTGCGCCCGCAGCGCCGCCTGGGCGATGGCCTCCTGCTCGGCGAGGGTGCGCTCGCGCAGCGCCTGCGCGTAGCCGGCGGCCAGGGCGTGCTGCAACCGCGAGGAGCGCATGCGCAGTTCGTCCTGGGGGCGGTCCTGCCCGCAGTACAGCACCAGGTAGGCGTCGACGCAGTCCAGGGTGCGCGAGAGCGCCTCCGGGTCGGTGCAGTGCGCCTCGACCAGGGCGGCCCCGACGGCCTTCGCACCCTCCGCGTCGAAGCTGCGGGCGCGCAGCAGCTCGCTCAGCCGGCGTGCGAGCGGGAGGAGTCGCTCCTCGAACTCCGCGCGGGTGACCGACGTCGAGGTCACCGGGAAGACCGCCCGGCTCCAGATCGTCGTCAGCCGGCGGAGTCTGTCCTCCGGCCCGTCAGGCTCCGCGCTCACGCCGAACGCCCCACGCCGGCGAATCCCGAGAAGGCATACGGATCCTCGTCCTCCGGCGCCGACTCCGGGCGCCAGTGCGGCATCGGCACCAGTCCGGGTTCCACCATGTCGTACCCCTCGAAGAACCGCGCGATGTCCTCGCGCGAACGCATGATGAGCGGATTGCGAATGTCCTTGTATACGTCGACCGCGCCCTCGGCCCGCTCGGCGGGCAGGGGGATTCCCTCGTACGAGGCATGGCTGAGGATCAGCAGGCTGCTGGGGGCGAGCGCCTCGCGCAGCTCGGCCACCGCAGCGTACGGGTCGTCCGCGTCTTCCACGAAGTGCAGTATGGCAACGAGTAGGAGGGCCACTGGCCGATTCAGGTCGATCAGCCGCTGCACCTGGGGGCTGGCGAGGATCTCCCGGGGCTTGCGCAGGTCCGCGGCGACCACGTCCGCGGTCTCGTTGCCGGCCAGCACGGCCCGGCTGTGCGCGACGGCCACGGGGTCGTGGTCGACGTAGACGACATGCGCGCCGGGTGCGGCGGCCTGGGCGACCTCGTGGACGTTGCCGAACGTCGGGATGCCGGAGCCGATGTCCAGGAACTGGGTGATGCCCTCGCCGACCGCGTACCGCACGGCCCGGCGCAGGAACGCCCGGTTGGCCTGCATGATCTTGGGCAGCCCCGGCAGGAATTCCATCGCCTTGCGGGCCGCCTCCCGGTCGGACTCGAAGTTGTGCGAACCGCCCAGGTAGTAGTCGTAGATCCGCGAGACGCTCGGCACCGAGATGTCGATGCTGCGTGGGGCCCAGGCGGGACGCTCCATGTATCTCTCCAAGGCTGGACGACGCTCGTAGGCGATCCGGTGTTCGAGCTGAGGCTACTGATCGCCCGCCAACAGGGCGACCCGAACCGGAAATTGACCGTCCGTTCCCGGTCACTGCCTGCGGCAAGTGCCCGGATGACCCCGCTGTGTCACCAGGTGCCCCACAGACAGCGGTCCGCCCCCTCCGTGCGGTGCGGAGGGGGCGGACCTGCGGTCGCGCGCCGGTCGGGCGGGGCGATCGACCCTGGGGAGGTGATCTACTTGCCCGGCGCGCCGACCGGCTTGCCGTCGGGCGAGACGGCGTACCAGGTGCCGCCGACGCCCTGACCGTTGGTGTCACCGGGGGCCTTGTCCCCGGAGAAGGTGTAGATCGGCCAGCAGTTGACGGTCATCTGCTTGACCCCGTTGTCGGGCCGGACGAAGCCCATCAGGCCCTTCTTCTGGACGCCCTTGGTGTCGTCGGGGCTGACGGCCTCGACCGCCGGCCACTTCTGCAGGCAGGCACCGGTGCAGTTGGAGACGGACTTCGGCCACGCCTTGTCCTTCAGGAAGCGGTAGACCGTCTTGCCGTGCTTGTCGACGACGATGTCGCCCAGCTTGGGGTCCTTGCGCACGGACAGGCCCGGCAGGTCGGCCAGTGAGGCCTTCTTGCCGTTGGGGGCCAGCGCGAACCACTTGCCGCCCACGCCCTGGCCGTTGGCGTCACCGGCGCTCGCGTCCTTGGCGTAGCGGTAGGCGGGCCAGCCGGCGATGGTGAGCTGCTTGGTGCCGTCGGGGCGGGTGACCTCGCCGAGCAGCGACTTGTCGATGCCGGCGCCGGCGGTGGCGTCGTTCGCGGGCACCGGCGGCCACGTGGTGGCGCACTTTCCGGTGCAGTTCGACTTGGGCGGGTTGGCGGTGTCCTCGTCGAACCGGTAGAGGGTGAGGCCGGAGCCGTCGGTCACCACGTTGCCGAGGGTCGCGTTGGCCGCCACGGCGAGCTTGCCCGCGGGGGCGGCCGGAGAGGGGGACGCGGAGCTCTGGTTGCCGTCGGCGCCGTAGCCGTTGCCGCCGGTGTTGCCGTAGTCGCCGGCCGCGGCCGTGGCCCCGACGTTCTGGGCCGAGGACGCGGGAGCGGCGTTGTCCTGACCGCACGCCGTCGTCAGTGCCAGCACCGAAGCGGCCGTGGCCACCAGTGAGGCGGTCCGCCAGGAGGTCCTCATTGTCAACTCCCCATCATCGCCTGGATATACAGCGCCTTGCAGCGCCTTGCGCGCCGCCGCACGGCCATGGGTACGCGGCGAAGGGGGCGGAGCGTTCAACCGGGGCGGGATTTTCTTTCCGGTTCCTGTGATACGTGCGGGGCGGAGGGGACATGCGCGGGGCGCATGAGACGCGAACCGGCCGAACGGGGCGCGAACGAGGCGCCGTTCCGGCCATCTCGGACAGTTGCTGCGGTCAAACCATCTATGGCCGCTTATCCCTCCTTCGGGCCAATACCGGGCCACTCGGGCGTACGGCCGCGCTCCGCAACCCATGATCTTCGCGTGCCTGGACCCCAAGTGACCCGATGCGCACCCGTCACACGGCTGTTGACCCTGTTGACGCTGACGTGGACGCTGGCGGGCTGCCCGGCCGGCAGCGCGTCCGCCGACGCCTGCGCGTACGCCTCGACGGGCC
>NZ_JBLEBI010000193.1:0-12893 GCF_047340315.1 Streptomyces sp. AF1A | reverse complement strand
CTCGACCCCGCACGGCGCGCCGCGCGGTCGAGCCGCATGCCGGCACGCGGCCTGGCGCTCCCGGTGCCGCCCCGTGCGGGTCGGGTCCGAGAAGCCGTTTCCTACGCCGTCGCTGATCGGCGCAGTCTGCCCGCCGGGCGCAGCAGGAGGGACAGGGACGCGGCCGCGATGACGGCGGCGCCGATCAGGCTGAACAGGGGGCTGCCGAGGCCCAGGGCGCTGTGGGTGACGAAGTCGCCGAAAAGGGCTCCGGCGGCGCCCGTCGAGTACACCAGGGGGCGGGCCGGGAGGCGGTGCGCCAGGCCGCGCGTCGCCGCCCACGCGAGGGCGAGACCGAGCACCACCGATCCGAGTGCTTCCAGGATCATCTGCAGGTCCCTCCCACGGCGACGTCTGCCTTGACGGTCGTAGCCCGTCATACCCGTGACCTGCGGATTGCAACCCTCCGCTGTGGAGAAGTCGTGCGCGGACCGTGTGCGTCGCCCATGGCGAGGGGCCCGGCGGCAGGTGCCGCCGGGCCCCTCGCACGACGTCGCTACAGCGTGCCGAAGCCCACCTTGCGCACGGTCGGCTCGCCGATCTCCACGTACGCCAGACGGTCGGTCGGCACGAGGACCTTGCGGCCCTTCTCGTCCTGGAGGCTCAGCAGCTGCGTCTTGCCCGAGAGCGCGTCGTTCACCAGGCGCTCGACCTCCTCGACGCTCTGACCGCTCTCCAGAACGATCTCGCGGGGCGCGTGCTGCACGCCGATCTTGACCTCCACGGCTATGTCCCTCCGACGGTCAGTGATGTGCGCGATCTTCCGCGCCGTACCCAGCACACATTAGCCCGGTGAGGGGAGGTACACGCTGCGGGCCGGAACGCCAGGAGCGAACAGCACGCCCGCATGGCCGTCAGTGGTGGTCGGTGCCGTGCAGCGGGAAGCCCGCGATGCCCCGCCAGGCGAGCGACGTCAGCAGCTGCACCGCCTGTTCGCGCGGGACGCTGCGGTCGCTGTGCAGCCAGGAGCGGGCCACCACCTGCGCAAGCCCGCCGAGGCCGGAGGCCAGCAGCATCGACTCCGCGCGCGAGAGGCCGGTGTCCTCGGCGATGACGTCGCAGATCGCCTCGGCGCACTCGTTCGTGACCTTGTCGACGCGCTCGCGCACCGCTGGCTCGTTCGTCAGGTCGGACTCGAAGACCAGGCGGAAGGCGCCGCCGTCGTCCTCGACGTAGGCGAAGTAGGCGTCCATGGTCGCCCGGACGCGCTGCTTGTTGTCGGTCGTCGACGCCAGTGCGTTGCGCACCGCCTGGATCAGTGACTCGCAGTGCTGGTCCAGCAGGGCCAGGTAGAGGTCGAGCTTGCCGGGGAAGTGCTGGTAGAGCACCGGCTTGCTCACACCCGCGCGCTCGGCGATGTCGTCCATCGCCGCCGCGTGGTAGCCCTGTGCGACGAAGACCTCCTGGGCCGCGCCCAGCAGCTGGTTCCGTCGGGCTCGGCGCGGCAGCCGCGTGCCGCGCGGGCGTGCTGCCTCAGTTTGCTCGATGGCTGTCACGCCGCCTCCCAAAGTCGTCCACATGCGGTGTCGGGCCGCGCGGCCATCGTACTTTTCGGTAACCGTGGTGTGCGCGGTGCGAGCGCAGAATTTCACGTACCGGACGGTGACGAAAGCCGCAGAGCGGACCCTGCCCGGGCCGGGGAGCTCCCGGGCGCGGCCGCGGGAGTCCGGAGAGGTCAGCGGTAGTCGTCCTCGTCGAGCGAGACCACGCGCGCCTGTTCGACGAGATCGGCCTCGTTCGCCCGGTCCGGGTCCACTCCTGTCAGGGGGTCGTCGCGGTCGGGCTTGATGTCGGTGTGCTGCTCCGCGGCATCCCCCTCGGGGGCCTCGACGTCGAGCTCCGGGGCCGCCTCGGCGTCCAGGTCCTCGAGCGCGTCGGGCAGCGCGTCGGGCTCGGTGGGGTCATAGGTCATGGTGGGCTCCCTTCCTACGAACGTCCCTGGAACAAGCAGGGGCCACACGCGGGTGCCCTTTGTACGAGCCTATGAGACACCTGATGCGGACGCCATGGCATGTGTGCCCGTTCGCCGGCCGGGTCTGCGCGGCGGAGCGTCGCATTCTGTGACGGCGAACACATGAGCCACGGACGTGATCACCTCGTAACATTGCCGCATGCCTTCGACCGAGTCGCCTTCCGTGTCGGCCGCCAGTGTGCTCCCCAGGGTGGCGCCCGTCCGGGTCGGTGAGGGGGAGCGGCTGCGGTCGGTGAGACTGCCCGGAGTCACTCTGTCGATCCGTTCCCGGCCCCCGGTGCGCGAGGGGCTGCCGCCCGCGCTGTACGTCCACGGCCTCGGCGGCTCCTCGCAGAACTGGTCCTCGCTGATGGCCGAGCTGGACGGCGCCGTGGACAGCGAGGCGGTCGACCTGCCGGGCTTCGGCGACTCCCCGCCCCCGGACGACGGCGACTACTCCGTCACCGGGCACGCGCGCGCGGTGATCCGCCATCTCGACGCGGCCGGCCGCGGCCCGGTCCACCTCTTCGGCAACTCGCTCGGCGGTGCCGTCACCACGCGCGTGGCCGCCGTACGCCCCGATCTCGTGCGCTCGCTCACGCTGGTCTCGCCCGCCCTGCCGGAGCTGCGGATCCAGCGCACCGCGGTCCCGACGGCACTGCTCGGCGTGCCCGGTGTCGCCGCCCTCTTCAACCGGTTCACCAAGGAGTGGACGGCCGAGCAGCGGGTGCGCGGGGTCATGGCGCTGTGCTACGGCGACCCCGGCCGGGTCACGGAGGAGGCGTTCCGGCACGCCGTCGACGAGCTGGAACGGCGGCTGCAGCTGCCGTACTTCTGGGACGCGATGGCCCGCTCCGCGCGCGGCATCGTCAACGCCTACACGCTCGGCGGGCAGCACGGGCTGTGGCGGCAGGCCGAGCGCGTGCTCGCCCCGACCCTGCTCGTCTACGGCGGCCGGGACCAGCTCGTCGGCTTCCGCATGGCCCGCAAGGCCGCCCGCGCCTTCCGCGACTGCCGTCTGCTGTCCCTGCCGGACGCCGGGCACGTGGCGATGATGGAGTACCCGGACGTGGTGGCCACGGCGTTCCGGGAGCTGATGGCGGAGGCGGGTGACGCGGACGCCGGCGGCCGTCGGGCCGCCGAGGCCGATCGCGTCGGCACGGAAGCGGGGAGCTGAGGGACAGCGTGGGACGCCACAGCCGCCGCGGACCGGCCCCCAAGGACGCCTCCAGGGACATACCAGCGAGCCGAGCGGAACGCCGACGCCCGGCGCCGGGTGGAGACCGGGGCGCTGCGGGCTCCGGCCTGGCCTCCCCCGGCGGAGACCAGCTCGCAGGAGGCTCCGGCCCGGCCGCCGACCCCATTGGCCCGCCCGGCACTCCCGGACCGGCCCAGCCCGGGTTCCCGGGACAGCGCCAGGGCCCGCCCGGCCGTGCGGCCGGCCCCGCGCCGCGCGGCCCGCAGGCGGCCACCGGCTTCCGGCCATCGGGCCCACAGGGGACGCCCGGCTTTTCGGCGCGTGGTCCGCAGGGGGCGCCAGGTCTTTCAGGGCGTGGTGTCCCGCGTCTGCCCGATGGGACTCCGGCTCACGGTGTCCCGCGTCTGACGGACGGTACTCCTGCTCGGGGTGTGCCGCGGTTCGCCGACGGTACGCCTGCGCACGGCGTTCCGCGTCTGCCTCATGGCGCCCCGGCGCCCGGTACGGCGCTCCCTGATGGCAGCCCCGCGCGCGGGGTGGCCGGTTTCGGCAGTGGTGGGGTGGCCCGTGGCGGGCATCCCGAGCAGCGGGAAGCCGGCGGGGGCTGGGGGGACTTCGCCGGGCGGGCCGGTGCCGGCGGGCCGGGTGCGGTGCTTCCGCGGCAGCGGCAGGCGCCGTCGGCCGAGCGCGGCCCCCGGCAGGAGTACCTCGAAGCCTTCCAGGGCGGCGACCTCGAGGACATCGACGTCTTCGCGTCCCGCCAGGGCACCGCGCCCCGGCCGCGGCAGGAGCGGCCGGCCGAGGCCGACGCACCCCAGTCCGATCAGCAGCCGCAGGCCTCCGACGAGGGCGGCGTCCGTGTGCCCGCTCAGCGGAGCGGCGGCAAGGGGCGGGCCTACACCGGTATCGCCGCGGCCGCCGTCACCACCGTGCTCGCGGTGGTCGTCGCCGGGCAGGTGGCCGACGGGCCGGACGGCGGCGCCGCACAGTCCCGGTCGGCCACCGACCAGGCGCGGGACGCCCGGACGTCCGGCCCCGGCAGTCCCTCCACCTCGGTGAGCGCGGCGCCCCTGACGTACGAGCAGAAGATGGACCGGACGTATCCGCTCGCCGCCGCGCTCAAGGGCTCCGGGAAGTTCGAGACCGTCCCCGGCTTCGACAAGGCTCCCGGCACCGGGCGGAAGTACCGGTACCGCGTCGACGTCGAGCAGGGCCTGGGGCTGGACGGCGCGCTGTTCGCCGAGGCCGTGCAGAAGACGCTGAACGACGACCGCAGCTGGGCCCATGACGGCGCCCGCACCTTCGAGCGCATCTCCTCCGGCAAGCCCGACTTCGTGATCACCCTGGCCAGTCCCGGCACCACCGCCACGTGGTGCGCGAAGTCCGGCCTGGACACCACGGAGGACAACGTTTCCTGCGACTCGGCCTCCACCGAACGAGTGATGATCAATGCGTACCGGTGGGCTCAGGGAAGCAAGACGTACGGCGACAAGATCCACGCGTACCGGCAGATGCTGATCAACCACGAGGTGGGCCACCGGCTCGGTCACGGCCATGTGACCTGCCAGAAGGACGGCGAGCTCGCTCCCGTCATGCAGCAGCAGACCAAGTTCCTCGACCATGACGGAATCCACTGTCTGCCCAACCCGTGGCCCTATCCCAGGAGTTGACGGCCGCCGTTCATGTCGGATTGACATGAGCGGCACGGTCGTTCATATTTCTGCCCATGTGGTCTAGTCATGCCGTCTCCAGCAGCGCCGCCATCGAGCTGGCGCTCATCGGCGTGACCGCACTCTGCGTGGCCGACATCCACTGTCGCTGACGCCGCCCCTGGCGTTCGCGTCGCGACTGTTCCTCTCTTTTCGCCTGTGACCTCCGTCACGGCCTTCCGACGACCCGGCGCCTGGGCCGACGACTGCCCACAGTCGTCTCACTCCTCGTCCATCCGTCTCACGTTTCGAGAAACCCTCGATCGACGTTCACCGAGAGGTCGTCATTCCGATGCGTCAACCGTCCGTCATAGCGCGCCGCGTGGCAGCGGCATCCGTCGGCCTGATCGTGGCAGCGGGCGCCGCCGCCTGCGGCCCGAAGGACAACGATGCCAAGAACTCCGGTGGCGACTCCGCGCCCCACAAGGGCGGCACGCTCACGGTCCTCAACTCCGAGCCGCAGACCGACTTCGACCCCGCCCGCCTCTACACCTCCGGCGGCGGAAACGTTCCCTCCCTGGTCTTCCGCACCCTCACCACGCGCAACCGCGCGAACGGCGCGGCCGGCGCCAAGGTCGTGCCCGACCTCGCCACCGACACCGGCCGCCCCAGCAAGAACGCGACCGTCTGGACGTACACCCTGAAGAAGGGCCTGAAGTACGAGGACGGCACCCCGATCACCTCGGCCGACATCAAGTACGGCATCGAGCGCTCCTTCGCCCCGGAACTCTCCGGCGGCGCTCCCTACCTGCGGGACTGGCTGGTCGGTGCCGCCCACTACCAGGGGCCGTACAAGGACAAGAAGGGCCTGGACGCGATCGAGACGCCGGACAGCCGGACCATTGTCTTCCACCTGAACAAGCCCGAGGGCGAGTTCCCGTACCTGGCCACGCAGACGCAGTTCACGCCGGTGCCCAAGAGCAAGGACAACGGCACCAAGTACGAGGAGCACCCGGTCTCGTCCGGCCCGTACCGGGTCGTCAAGAACGAGAACGACGGCGAGCACCTGGTCCTCGCCCGCAACACGCACTGGTCGGCGGCCACCGACGACCAGCGCAAGGCCTACCCGGACACCATCGACGTCCGCTCCGGCCTCGACTCCTCGGTGATCAACCAGCGGCTGTCCGCGTCCCAGGGTGCGGACGCCGCCGCCGTCACCACGGACACCAACCTCGGCCCGGCCGAACTCGCCAAGGTGACCGGTGACAAGGAGCTGGCCGCGCGCGTGGGCACCGGACACTTCGGCTACACCAACTACATCGCGTTCAACCCGACGGTGAAGCCGTTCGACAACCCCAAGGTGCGCGAGGCGATCGCCTACGCCGTCGACCGGTCCTCGGTCGTCAACGCGGCCGGCGGCAGCGCGCTCGCCGAGCCCGCCACCACCTTCCTGCCGGACCAGAAGTCCTTCGGCTACACGCCGTACGACCCGTTCCCGGCCGGTGCCTCCGGCAACCCGGCGAAGGCCAGGGAACTGCTCGCGCAGGCCGGTCACCCGCACGGGCTCACCGTGACGCTGACCCACTCCAACGCCAAGGACTTCGAGACCAGCCCGGAGATCGCCACCGCGATCCAGGACGCGCTCAAGAAGGCCGGCATCACGGTCAAGCTGCAGGGCCTGGAGGACAACGACTACCGGGACACGATCCACAGCGTGAAGACCGAGCCCGGCTTCTTCCTCGCCCACTGGGGTGCCGACTGGCCGTCCGGCGGTCCCTTCCTCGCCCCTATCTTCGACGGCCGGCAGATCGTCAAGGACGGCGCGAACTTCAACACGGGCCTGCTCAATGACACGTCGGTCAATGACGAGATTGACGCGATCAACAAGTTGACCGACCTTGACGCCGCCGCCAAGCGCTGGGGGGCACTGGACAAGACGATCGGCGAGAAGGCTCTCGTCGTGCCGCTGTTCCACCCGGTCTACAAGCGTCTGTACGGCAAGGACGTCAGGAACATCGTCATCAGCGACTGGACCGGCGTGCTGGACGTCTCCCAGGTCGCGGTGAAGTGACGCCGTGAGCGAGGCACTTGTCGCCGTCGAGGCCGCCGGTACGGACCCGTCCGTACCGGCGGCCTCGGGGGCCCGTCAGTTCTGGCGGCGGCTGCGGGCGCAGCGCGCCGCCCTGGTCGCCGCGGCCGTCGTCGCGCTGCTCGTCGTGGTCGCCCTCGCCGCGCCGCTGCTCACCGCGATCGAGGGCCAGGACCCCACCACCTACCACCCCGCCCTGATCGACTCCGCACGCGGGGGCGTGCCCGTCGGCTCCCTCGGCGGCATGAGCGCCGACCACTGGCTCGGCGTCGAACCGCAGACCGGGCGCGACCTGTTCGCGAGGCTGGTGTACGGGGCGCGGGTGTCGCTCGGGGTCGCGCTGGCGGCGACGGTGGTCCAGGTCGCCATCGGTGTCGCGGTCGGCGTGGGCGCGGCGCTCGGCAATCGATGGGTTGATCAACTGTTGAGCAGGGCCACCGACGTCATCGTTGCGATGCCCCTGATGATCATGTCGTTGTCGCTGCTCGCGATCGTGCCGTCCAGCTTCCCGCGTCCCGTCCTCGTCACGCTCGTCATCGGCCTGATCGCCTGGGGCAACATCGCGAAGATCGTGCGGGCCCAGACGCTCACCCTGAAGGGGCTCGACTACGTCTCCGCCGCCCGTCTGAGCGGGTGGGGCGGCTGGCGGGTCGCGCGCCGCGAGCTGCTGCCCGGCCTCGCCGCGCCCGTCATCACGTATTCCGCGCTGCTGGTGCCCGCCAACATCTCCGTCGAGGCGGCGCTGTCCTTCCTCGGCGTCGGCGTGAAGCCGCCCACCCCGTCCTGGGGGCAGATGCTGACCGCCGCGGACGTCTGGTACCAGGCCGCGCCCCAGTACCTGCTGCTGCCGGCCGGCGCCCTGTTCGTCACCGTCCTCGCCCTCACCGTCCTCGGCGACGGCGTGCGCACCGCCCTCGACCCGCGCGCCGCCTCCCGCCTGCGCGTCGGCACGGGCCGCAAGGACTCCGGCACCACGCGGAAGGAGGCGTCCGCATGAGCGGCTTCGGCGGATTCGTGCTGCGCCGCGCCGTCGGCACCGTGGTCACCCTGCTTGCCATCTCGGTGATCGTCTACGTCGTCTTCTACGCCACCCCCGGCAACGTCGCCCAGATCACCTGCGGTCCGCGCTGCTCGCCGGAGCAGGTGCACCAGGTCGCCCAGCAGCTGAGGCTCGGCGACCCGCTGTACCTGCGCTACTGGCACTTCCTGGAGGGCCTCGTCGTCGGCCAGGACTACTCCACGGGCACCTCGGTCGTGCACTGCGCCGCGCCCTGCCTGGGGCAGTCGTACCAGACCGGCCAGCAGGTCCTGGACATCATCCTCGCCAAGCTGCCGGTCAGCCTCTCACTCGTGATCGGCGCCATGGTGCTGTGGCTGCTGCTCGGCGTCGGCACGGGTGTGCTGTCCGCGTGGCGCCGCGGCCGGGTCAGCGAGCGCGTGCTGACCGCCGTCACCCTCGCGGGCACGGCCACGCCCGTCTTCGTCATCGGCCTGGTGCTGATGATCGTCGTCTGCGGCGAACTGCAGCTGCTGCCCTTCCCCCAGTACGTGAACTTCACCGACGACCCCGAGCAGTGGGCCTGGAACCTGCTGCTGCCGTGGCTCTCGCTCGCCCTGATCGAGGCGGCCGCGTTCGCCCGTCTCACGCGTGCCGCGATGCTGGAGACCCTCGCCGAGGACCACATCCGCACCTTCCGGGCGTACGGCGTCGCGGAGCGCTCCGTGGTCGGGCGGCACGCGCTGCGCGGCGCGCTGGCGCCGGTCATCGCGCTGAACGCCAACAACGTCGGCTCCGCCGTCGGCGGCGCCGTGCTCACCGAGACGCTGTTCGGGCTGCCCGGCATCGGCCAGGAGCTGGTGCACGCGGTGAAGGTCGTCGACCTGCCGGTGGTCGTCGGCATGGTCCTGGTCATCGGTTTCTTCGTGGTCCTCGCCAACGCCGTCGCGGACGTGCTGTACGCGGTGGCCGACCGACGGGTGGTGCTCGCATGAGCCTGGTGGAAGTGACGGACCTGAGCGTCGAGTTCGGCTCCCTGCGGGCCGTGGACGGGCTCTCCTTCCGGCTGGAGAAGGGCGCCGCCCTGGCCCTGGTCGGCGAGTCCGGCTCCGGCAAGTCCACCGTGGCGGGCGCTCTGCTGGGCCTGCACCGGGGCACCGGGGCGCGGGTGGGCGGCTCGGTCCGGGTGGCCGGCACCGACGTGCAGGCGGCCTCCGAGGAGGAGCTGCGGCGGCTGCGCGGCGCGCGGGCCGCCATGGTCTTCCAGGACCCGCTGTCCTCGCTCGACCCGTACTACGCGATCGGCGACCAGATCGCCGAGGTGCACCGCGTGCACGCGCGCGTGTCGCGCCGCGCCGCACGCGCGCGTGCCGTCGAGGTGCTGGACCGGGTCGGCATTCCGGACGCGGCCCGGCGATCCCGCTCCCGTCCGCACGAGTTCAGCGGCGGCATGCGCCAGCGCGCGCTCATCGCCATGGCCCTCGCCTGCGAGCCCGACCTGCTGATCGCGGACGAGCCGACCACCGCGCTCGACGTCACCGTCCAGGCCCAGATCCTCGACCTGCTGCACACGCTGCGCGCGGAGACCGGCATGGGCCTGCTGCTCGTCACCCACGACGTGGGCGTGGCCGCGGAGAGCGTCGACGACGTGCTGGTCATGCGACACGGCAGGGCGGTCGAGCACGGTGCGGTCGGCACGGTCCTCGGGGCGCCCCGCGAGACGTACACCCGTGAACTCCTCGACGCGGTCCCGCGCCTGGACGCCCGCCGCACCGGCTCGCCGGCCTCCGGCGAGGTCGTGCTGGAGGCCGTCGGCCTGCGGCGCGAGTTCGGGCGCGGCAAGCAGCTGCTCGCCGCCGTGGACGACGTCTCGCTGACCGTCCGCCGCGGCGAGACCGTCGGCGTGGTCGGCGAGAGCGGCAGCGGCAAGACCACGCTCGGCCGCATGCTGGTCGGGCTGCTGGAGCCGACGACCGGCGAGGTCCGCTACGAAGGGCGCAGGAGCGCGGGCGTGAACCCGGCCGTCCAGATGGTCTTCCAGGACCCCGTCTCCTCCCTCAACCCCCGCCGCAGCGTGGGCGAGTCCGTCGCCGACCCGCTTCGCGCGCGCGGAGAGCGCGACGAGGAGCGCATCCGGGAGCGCGTGGCGCAGCTGCTGGAGCGCGTCGGGCTCGAAAGGGCGCACTACGACCGCTACCCGCACGAGTTCAGCGGCGGCCAGCGCCAGCGCATCGGCATCGCCCGCGCGCTCGCCGCCGAGCCGCGCGTCGTCGTCTGCGACGAGCCCGTCTCCGCGCTGGACGTCACCACACAGGCACAGGTGGTCGCCCTGCTCGGCGAACTCCAGCGGGAACTGGGCCTCGCGCTGGTGTTCATCGCGCACGACCTCGCCGTCGTCCGGCAGGTCAGCGACCGGGTCGCGGTGATGCGCCGGGGCCGGCTCGTGGAGTACGGACCGGCCGACGAGGTGTACGACAGTCCGCGCGAGACCTACACCCGCCAGCTCCTGGCCGCCGTACCGGCGCTCGACCCCGAACTGGCCGCCCGGCGGCGCGCAGCCCGCCGGGGACCGACGGCGGCGTAACGTTTCGTGCTCGGGTGATCGCTCGCTGAGTCCTTAGCGTCGCTGAACGCCACCCGCACGCGAAAGTTACGACCGTTCACCCCTTTTGGTGGTGCGACGGACAACCGTCCGTCGCACCCCCGCCTTGTCCCCTTACGTTCGTCCCGCTGCGAGCCGCCGGGACCAAGGCGGCTCCCGGGACGGGAGATCGGGGGTGCACACATGCGCCTGGCACTGCTGACGCACGGCGGCTACCCGTATGTGGGCGGTGACGCCGGACTCTGGTGCGACCGGCTCGTGCGCGGGCTCGCGCAGCACGAGTTCGACATCTACGCGCTCAGCCGCAGCCGGCACCAGGAGGACCAGGGCTGGATGCCCCTCCCGCCACAGGTCGGCCGGGTCCGTACGGCGCCCCTGTGGACGGCGGAGACCGACGGGGTCGCGTACGGGCGGCGCGCGCGCCGGCGCTTCGCCGAGTGCCACGGCGACCTGGTCGACGTGCTCTGCGCCGCGACCGGCCCCGCCGCTACCGCACAGGACGCCCTGGCGGACCGTTTCGCCAACGCGTTGTACGGCCTCGCCGAACTCGCCCGGGAGCAGGGCGGACTCGTCGGCGCCCTGCGCTCCGACAGCGCCGTACGCACCCTGGAACGCGCCTGCCGCGCCCCCGGAGCGCCGCGCACGGCGCGCGAGGCCCGCGTCCCCGACCTGCTCGCCGTCGCCGCACACCTCGAACGCGCCCTGCGCCCGCTCTCCCTCGACTGGTACGGCGACGACGGCCTCGGCGCGGCCGACCTCTGCCACGCCACCGCCGGCGGCCCCGCGGCCCTGCCCGGACTGCTGGCCCGGCACTTCTCCGAGGTGCCCCTGCTGGTCACCGAGTACGGCGTGCAGCTCCGCTCGCACTATCTGGCCCTCGGCGCCGATGCCGCCGCCCCCGCCGTACGTGCCCTGCTCGCCGCCTTCCACGGCCGGCTCACCGCCGAGGTCTACCGCCGGGCCGAGATCCTCACGCCCGGCAACGCGCACGCCCGCCGGTGGCAGGAACACTGCGGCGCCGACCGTTCCCGCATCCGCACGGTGTACCCGGGCATGGAGGCCGACCACTTCACGGAGATCGGCGAATCCCCGGACCGCGCCGACCCGGACACGCTGGTCTGGGTCGGCCGCGTCGAACCCGCCAAGGACCTGATCTCGCTGCTCCACGCCTTCGCGGAGGTCCGCAAGGAGGAGCCCAAGGCCCGCCTGCGGATCGTCGGCGCGCCCCTGGGCGCCGAGGGGGAGGCCTACCTCGGGCACTGCCGGGCGCTCGCCGCCCAGCTCTTCCCGGACGAGGCGGACGGCGCGCACGCCGTCGGCGACAACCCGGTCTCCTTCGAGGAGATCGGCGGCCCGGAGGTCCCCACCCCGGCCGACGCGTACGCGGCCGGCGCCGTCGTCGTGCTCTCCAGCGTGGTCGAGGGCTTCCCGCTCGGCCTCATCGAGGCCATGTTCTGCGGCCGGGCCACCGTCTCCACGGACGTCGGCGCGGTGGTGGAGGTCATCGGCGGCACGGGACTCGTCGTGCCCCCGCGCAACCCACGGGCGCTCGCCGAGGCGTGCGTGGCGCTGCTGCGCGACCCCGAGCGCCGTGAGCGCCTCGGCGCCGCGGCACGCGCCCGCGCGCTCGAACTGTTCACCGTCGAGCAGAACATCGCGGCCTTTCACGGCATCTACCTGGAGATCGTCGCGCGCTGCCCGGTGCGCCGGGTCGTCCTCGACGAGGCCGGCGAGCCCCTGCCGTTCGCCACGCCCCCCGAGTCCCACGTCCCCGGCCGCTGGACCGGTCCCACGGCCCGCGTCCTGCCCCGGGGCATCCCCGGCTGGGCCGCGGGCCAACCGGTCCGGGCCACGCCGATCGCGGCGGGGGAGGGGGCGTGATGGGCGAGGTGAGCGAACTGAGCGGGCCGGACACCCCGGGGACGGCCGCCGATGCCGACGCACGCGACGCGCGGTCGGGGCAGTGGCCGGAGTCCGCCGAGGCGGCCGACGCCGACGCACCGGCCGGACGGGGCGACCGGTCCGAACCCGCGGCGGCTCGGTCCGACAGCGGCCGCCGCACCACTCCTCGGCGCGGAGCCGTCGACCCGGTGAAGGCGCTGCTGCACCGGCACCGGGAACTGTGCGAACAGGCCGTGGACCCGCTGGAGATCGCCGCCGGGCTGGAGGCCCACGGCATCACCGACCGCACCGCCGCCCGCTTCCGCCACCGCGACGTCTTCTCGCTCGCCGAGGAGCTGTACGCGCGCGTGCCGCGCCACGGCGATCCCCGTCCGGAGCCCCGGCCGCTGCCCGTGCCCCGCGTCCGCCCCGGCTGGGTCCTGCTCACCGCCCTGCCCGGCGCCGTCGGCGCGGCCACGGTGGCCGG
>NZ_JBLEBI010000192.1:0-13060 GCF_047340315.1 Streptomyces sp. AF1A | reverse complement strand
GGCGGCACCGGCCCAGCCGCCCGCCGGAGCGCGGTCCCGCGCAGCTCGGACGCGCCCTGGCACCACGCCCGCCCAGCCTTCGACGAGCCGGAACCGGAGCCCGGGCCGCGCGTTGAGGTGCCCGGGGAGCCCGGGGAGACGGTGGAGCCCGGGGAGTCCGGTGAGCCCGGGCCGCGCGTTGAGGTGCCCGGGGAACCCGGGGAGACGGTGGAGCCCGGGGAGTCCGGTGAGCCCGGGCCGCGCGTTGAGGTGCCCGGGGAACCCGGGGAGACGGTGGAGCCCGGAGAGCCCGGGGAGTCCGCCGAACCAGGCGAGCCGCGCCGACCCGAGGACCGCCACCCGCGTCGATCCGGTGCGCCCGGTGACCCCGAAGAAGACCCCCGTACCCCCGACGACCCCACGGGAGGCCCGCAGTGAACGGCGCGCTGGACGTCGCCCTGCGGCTCCTGGCCGTGTTCGTCGTCTTCCTCACCTTCCCGTTGATCGTGGGCCAGACCGAGCACAAGGTGATGGCCCACATGCAGGGCCGGCTGGGCCCGATGTACGCGGGCGGCTTCCACGGCTGGGCCCAGCTGATCGCCGACGGCGTGAAGTTCGCGCAGAAGGAGGACGTGGTCCCGGCGGGCGCCGACCGCCGCGTCTTCCAGCTCGCCCCGGCCGTGGCACTGCTGCCGTACCTCCTCGTCCTGCTCGCCGTGCCGATCGGCCCGAGCGCGGGCGCCGTCGGCCAGGTCCTGGACGCCGGCGTGTTCTTCGTGCTCGCGGTGATGGGCGTCGGCGTGCTCGGCTCGCTCATGGCGGGCTGGGCCAGCGCGAACAAGTTCTCCCTGCTGGGCGGCCTGCGCACGGCCGCCCAGCTGCTGGCCTACGAGCTCCCGATGCTCCTGGCCGCGGCCTCCGTCGCGATGGCGGCCGGCACGGTGTCCCTGCCGGGCATCCTGCACGCCTTCCACTGGTGGTGGGTGCCGTGGCAGATCGTCGGCGCGGTCGTCTTCTTCGTCGCCGGGCTCGCCGAGCTGCAGCGCCCGCCGTTCGACATGCCCGTCGCCGACTCGGAGATCATCTTCGGCGCGTACACCGAGTACACGGGCCTGCGTTTCGCCCTGTTCCTGCTCGCCGAGTACGCCGGCATCGTCGTCCTGTGCGGCCTGACCACCGTCCTCTTCCTGGGCGGCTGGCACGGACCGTGGGGCACCGACGGCCTCGGCTGGCTGTGGACCCTGCTGAAGACCGCCGTCCTCGCCTTCGTCGTCATCTGGCTCCGCGTGACCTACCCGCGGCTGCGCGAGGACCAGCTCCAGAAGCTCTCCTGGACCCTCCTCGTCCCCCTCTCCCTCGCCCAGATCGCCTTCACCGGCATCGTCAAGGTGGTGATCTCCTGATGTCCCGCCCGTCACCCGACCGCCACCCCTCGACGACGCCCTCGGGGCGGCCCCGCTCGTCCTTTCCCGGCAGCGGCCTGGCCAAGGGCCTGGCCGTCACCCTGCGCACGATGACGAGGAAGACGGTCACCGAGCAGTACCCGGACGCCCTGCCCGAACTGCCGCCCCGCACCCGTGGCGTGATCGGCCTGTTCGAGGAGAACTGCACCGTCTGCATGCTGTGCGCCCGTGAGTGCCCGGACTGGTGCATCTACATCGACTCCCACAAGGAGACGGTCCCGCCCGCTGCCCCCGGCGGGCGCGAGCGCAGCCGCAACGTCCTCGACCGGTTCGCGATCGACTTCGCCCTGTGCATGTACTGCGGCATCTGCATCGAGGTCTGTCCTTTCGACGCGCTGTTCTGGTCCCCGGAGTTCGAGTACGCCGAGACCGACATCCGCGACCTCACCCATGAGCGCGACAAGCTCCGCGAGTGGATGTGGACCGTGCCGGCCCCGCCCGCCCTCGACCCCGGCGCGGAGGAGCCGAAGGAGATCGCCGCCGCCCGCAAGACCGCCGAGAAGCTGGCCGCCGCCCAGGCGGAGTCGGGGGAGGGCGACTCGTGAGCACCGCCCCCACCATGGGCCTGGCCGCGGCCCACCCCGGCTTCCTGTCCCCGAGCGGCGTCGAGATCGCCTTTCTCCTGGTCGGCCTGGTCACCTTCGGCGCCGCGCTGGTCACCGTCACCACCCGGCAACTGGTGCACGCCGCCCTGTGGCTGGTGGTCGCACTCGGTGGCCTCGCCGTGGAGTACCTGCTCCTCACGGCCGAGTTCATCGCCTGGGTGCAGGTCCTCATCTATGTCGGTTCCGTCGTCGTCCTCCTGCTGTTCGGGCTGATGCTCACCAAGGCGCCCATCGGCCGTTCCCCGGACGCCGACTCCGGCAACCGCTGGGTCGCGCTGACCGTCGCGGTCGCCGCCGCCGTCGCCCTGGTGTGGGTGGTCGTCGACGCCTTCCGCACGACCTGGATCGACCTGAGCGGACCGGCCTCCGGCACCACCCGCGTCACCGGCGCCAGCCTGTTCCGCTACTGGGTGCTGCCCTTCGAGGCGCTGTCCGTCCTGCTCCTCGCGGCGCTGGTCGGCGCGATCGTCCTGTCCCGCAAGGCCAAGGCGGACGCAGGCCGGAGTGCTCCCGCCGCCCTCGGCGTCCACGGCGAGAAGGAAGGCGCCCGCTGATGCACCTCGCCTATCCCGCCGTCCTCTCCGCCCTCCTGTTCTGCACCGGCCTGTACGGCGTCCTCGCCCGCCGCAACGCGATCCTGGTGTTGATGTCGGTCGAGCTGATGCTCAACGCCGTCAACCTCAACCTCGTCGCCTTCGACGCCTGGCTCAGCCGCGCCGCCCGGGACACCCTGCACTCCGGCCAGGCGCTGACCCTCTTCACCATCGCCATCGCCGCTGCCGAGATCGGCATCGGCCTGGCGATCGTGCTCGCCGTCCACCGCAACCGCGGCACCGCCGACATCGACAAGCTCCGCGACACCGCCGAGGGCCCGGAGACCGCGGGCCCGGGCGCCTCCGCGGCCGAGAACACCGAGGCCACCGCGTGACCACGACCGCCCTCGCCGCCCTCGTCCCCCTGCTGCCGTTCCTGGCCGCCGTGGCCGGACTGCTGCTCGGCCGCACCGCCCCCGGCTTCGTCCGTCCGATCGCCGTGCTGCCCACGCTGGCCTCGCTGGTCCTGGCCGCGTTCGTCGCCGTACGCCAGGGCGGCGGCCCGGCCGTGGAGGCCCACGCGGAGCTGACGCCCACCGGCTCGGTGCCGATCGACCTGGCCCTCGGCATCAACGGCTTCGCCGCGCTGGTCGGCATCCTGGTCGCCTTCGTCGCGGCCTGCGTGCAGATCTACTCCACGGGCTACCTGCGCGACGACCCGCGGTACCCCTCCTACGCCGCCCTCGTCTCCCTGTTCACCTCCGCGATGCTGCTGGTCGTCTACTCCGGCGACCTGATCGTGCTGCTGGTCGGCTGGGAGGTCATGGGCATCTGCTCCTACTTCCTGGTCGGCCACTACTGGGAGACCCCCGAGGCCCGCGCGGCCTCCCTGAAGGCCTTCCTGGTGACCAAGCTCGGCGATGTGCCGTTCCTCATCGGCCTGTTCGCCCTCGGCACCGCCGCCGGGTCGTTCCGCATCACGCGGGTGCTCGGCGCCGTCGCGAGCGGCCACCTGCACCACCCGACGGTGATCGCCCTGCTGCTGCTCGCGGGCGTGGCCGGCAAGTCGGCGCAGTTCCCGCTGCACACCTGGCTCCCGGACGCGATGGCGGGCCCGACCCCCGTCTCGGCGCTCATCCACGCCGCGACCATGGTCGCCGCCGGTGTCTACTTCATCGCCCGCCTCCTTCCGGTGTTCGAGGCCTCACAGGCAACGATGCTGGTCCTGGCCGTCATGGCCGCCGTCACCATGACCGGCTCGGGTCTGGCCGCGCTCGCCCAGGACGACATCAAACGCGTGCTCGCCTATTCGACGATCGGCCAGCTCGGCTACATGACCGGCGCCCTCGCCGTCGGCGACCGCGGAGCCGCCGTCTTCCACCTCCTGTCGCACGGCGCCTTCAAGGCGCTGCTCTTCCTCGCGGCCGGCGTGATCATCCACGCCGCCGGCACCAACTCGCTGGCCACCATGTCCCGCCTGCACGGCCTGCGCGACCGCATCCCGGACGCCTACTGGACGATGACCGTGGCGCTCCTCGCGCTCGCCGCGATCCCGCCGTTCAGCGGCTTCTTCTCCAAGGAGTCCGTCCTGGCGGCCGCCGAGAGCGCCGCCGACGGGCACACCGCGCACGTGCCCGGCGCGGCCGGCTGGATCGTCCTCGTCGCCGGTCTGGTCACGGCCCTGCTGACCGCCGCGTACGCGACGCGGCTGTGGCTGTTGGCCTTCCGCGGCAGGGGCGCCGAGGCCCCCGACCACGGCCGCCAGCCCATGACCATGACCGTGGTGCTCTGGGTCCTCGCCGTCCCGTCCCTGGCCTTCGGCGGGCTCGCCTACCGCGCGCTGCCCGGCTGGTTCGACGGCCGCGACCTGACCCCGACCCTGCTCACGTCCGTCCTCGGCACGGGCCTCGCCCTGGTCGGCGGTCTGCTCACCTACGGCACCTGGCAGCGCACCACCCGACTCGCCGCCCAGGCGCCGCTCGGCGCGGTCGCCGCCCACCCCGAGGCCGACGCCGGCCTGGTCGAGGCCGAGGCCATCGCCACGCACGAACCGGCCTACGGCGACATCGCCTACGCGCCCGACCCGGCGGACCCCGCACGGGTGCTGCTCGGCCCGCTGCACCGGCGCGCGGCCGAGGGCTTCCACCTGGACGCCGTGTACACGGCGCTGTTCGTCCGCCCGGTCCAGGCCGGAGCGAGCCTCGTGCGCTTCCTCGACCGCGAGGTCGTCGAGACCTACGTCCAAGGCGCGGCCGGCCTGCCCCGGCTGCTCGGGGCCGCCGTGCGGCGCGCCCAGACCGGCAATGTGCAGACCTATGTGAGCGCGCTGCTCGCCGGCACCGTCGTCCTGGTGGTCGCCGTCGTCCTCGTCGCCACGGGAGCGTGAGCAGGCGTGATCGATATCAACGAGTCCGTGATGCAGTTCCTTCTGGCATTCGTCGTCGTCGGCCCGCTCCTCGGCGCCGTCGCCGCCCTCCTCCCGGCTCCACCGGGGCTGAGGGGGAAGTCGCCCGAGCAGGCCGTGCTGCGGCACGGCGTGACCGTGACCGGCGTGATCCTCATCGCCGCGATCGCCCTCGCGCTCGGCTTCGACCACGACCAGCCGTCGAAGATGCAGGCCACGACCGACATCAGCTGGATCCCCGCACTCGACGTGCGCATCCACCTCGGCATCGACGGCATCTCCCTCCCCCTTCTGGTCCTGACCGCGCTGCTGACCTTCCTGTGCGCGCTGTACTCCTACTTCAACCCGCCCGCGGGCGGGTCCCCGAAGGCGTTCGTCGCCCTGCTGCTCCTGCTCGAGTCCGGCACCCTCGCGACCTTCGCCGTCCTCGACCTGCTGCTGTTCTTCCTCGCGTTCGAGACGGTGCTCATCCCGATGTACTTCCTCATCGCCCGCTGGGGCGGCGAGGGGCGGACCCGGGCCGCGTGGAAGTTCATCCTGTTCACGCTGCTCGGCTCCGTCGTCATGCTGCTGGGCCTGCTCCTGGTCGGCCTCAAGGCGGGCACCTTCGACATGGTGGCACTCGCCACTGACAACGGCCGGTCGCTGACCGCATCCGTGCAGGTCATCGCCGTTCTGGCGATCGGTGTCGGGCTCGCGGTGAAGTCGCCGATGTGGCCGCTGCACAGCTGGCTGCCGGACGCGCACACCGCCGCGCCGACCGTCGGCTCGGTGCTGCTGGCCGGTGTTCTGCTGAAGATGGGCACGTACGGGTTCGTCCGCATCCTGCTGCCGATCGCGCCGCACGGCTTCCACACCTTCGCCCCCTACCTCGCCGCGTTCGCGGTGGTCGGGATCGTCTACGGGTCCCTGGCCTGCCTGGCCCTGGCCAAGCGGGGCGCGAAGGGCGACCTCAAGCGCCTGATCGCCTACTCCTCCGTCGGCCACATGGGATTCGTCCTGCTGGGCATCGCCACCATGACCCCGACCGGCGTCAACGGCGCGCTGTTCGCCAACATCGCCCACGGCCTCATCACCGGCCTGCTCTTCTTCCTGGTCGGCGGGCTGAAGGACCGCACCGGCACCACCGACCTCGACGCCCTCGCCGAGGAGACGGGCGCCGCCCTGTACGGCACGGCGCCACGGCTCGGCGGGCTGCTCGCCTTCGGCGCGGTCGCCTCGCTCGGCCTGCCGGGACTCGCCGGGTTCTGGGGCGAGATGCTCGCCCTGTTCGGGTCGTTCCGGCCCGCCGCCGACCTCAGCCGCCCGGCCTACCTCACCTTCATGGCCATCGGCGCGTTCGGCACCCTGCTCACGGCCGCGTACATGCTGATCGTCGTCCGCCGGGTCTGCATGGGCGGCGCGGAGCGGGAGCTGCCGAAGCTCGCCGACGTCCACGGGTACGAGTTCGCCGCCTGGACCCCGCTCGCCGCCCTCACCGTCGTCGCCGGACTGTGGCCGCGCGCCCTGCTCGGCCTGACCGACCCGGCCGTGCACCAGCTCCTCGCAGGAGGCACCCGATGAGCGCCCTGGCCCAGCCGCTGGCCGCCTCGGCGGTCCAGTCCGTCGACTGGCTCGCCATCGCCCCGCCCACGATCGCCGCCGCCGTGGCGCTCGTCGTCCTCGTCGCCGACCTGTTCCTGCCCGAGCCCCGCAAGGCCGTCCTCGGCTGGGTCTCGGTCGCCGGACTGGCCGTGGCCGCGCTGATGCTGCTGCCCCTCCTGGAGGGCGACCGCAACACCTTCTGCCTGGCCGGCCCCGCGCGCGCGTGCAGCTACACGGCCGACCACTTCGCCGTCGTCATCCAGTTCCTCGTCCTCGGCGGCGCCCTGCTGGCGGCGCTGCTGTCCGTCACGAACCTCGACGACGAGCGGCGGCGGGTCCCGGCGGGGGAGTTCTGGTTCCTGCTGCTGTCCTCCGCGGCAGGCGCCGCACTGCTGCCCGCAGCCCGCGACCTGGCCACGTTGATCGTCGCCCTGGAGGTCGCCTCGCTGCCCGCCTTCGCGCTCGTCGGCATCCGGCACGGCGACAAGCGCTCCTCCGAGGCGGCCCTGAAGTTCTTCCTGTCCTCGGTCACCGCCACCGCGGTCAGCCTGATGGGTGTCAGCTTCGTCTACGGCTCCACCGGCACCCTCTACCTCACCCAGGTCGCCCAGCTTCTCCCGCACGTCGGCGGGCAACTGCACACGCTCGCCCAGGCCGGCGTGGTCCTCACCCTCGTCGGCTTCGCCTTCAAGACGGCCGCCGTACCCTTCCACTTCTGGGTGCCCGACACCTACGTGGGCGCGCCGCTGCCCGTCGCCGCCTATCTGTCGGTCGTCGGCAAGGCGGTCGGCTTCTCCGGCCTGATCCTCGTCACCGTCGTCGCCTTCCCGTCGTACGCCGACGTATGGGGGCCGGCGCTCGCCGTGCTGGCCGCCCTCACCATGACCGTCGGCAACGTCGGCGCCCTGCGCCAGCAGGCCACGCGCGCGTACAGCGCCGTACGGCTGCTCGCCTGGTCCTCCGTCGGCCAGGCCGGCTACCTGCTGGTGCCGATCGCCGCCGCCGGATACGCCGAGGACGCCCGGAAGGCGATCGGTTCCACGGTCGCGTACGCCCTGATGTACGGCGCCGTGAACCTCGGCGCCTTCGCGGTGGCCGCCGTGGTGGGCCGTCGCAGGGCCCAGAACCGGATCAGCGACTACCGGGGCTTGTACGCCACGAATCCGCTCACGGCCCTCCTGCTGGCGTTCTTCCTGCTGTGCCTGGCCGGGCTGCCGCCGGGCGTCATCGGCCTGTTCGCCAAGGTCACCGTGTTCTCCGCCGCCGTCGACGCGGGACTGGGCTGGCTCGCCGTCGTCATGGCCGTCAACGTGGTGATCGCTCTCTTCTACTACCTCCAGTGGACGGCCCTGCTGTTCCGTGCGCCCGAGGGGGAGTCCGCCCGGCACCGCGTCCCGGCCCCCCTCACGGCCGCCCTCGCCCTCACCGGGGTCGTCGGCGTCGCCCTGTCGGGAGCGCCCCAGCTGGTCCTGCGGTTCGCGGCCACCGGACTGTTCTGAGGGCTCGGCACGCGCGCGTACGGGCACGCGAACTGCCACGCGCGCGTGGCCGGACGGGGCACGTCACCCGTACGGGCGCCGCGTACGGCGGTGTCCACCAGGGAACTCGTGACTGCCGCCTGGCGTTGACCACAACGGGAGGGTCCACTGGACCGAAGGGTTCCCTGCCGCACCACTTGGAGGGCGTACCGTGCACCGCCGGCACAACGGGCTCAGGACCGCAGTACTCCTCGGGGGACTGTCCGCACTCATCATCGTCATCGGCAGCTTCTTCGGCCGCACCGGACTGATCGTGGCGGTCCTGGTCGCCCTCGGCACGAACGCGTACGCGTACTGGAACAGCGACAAGCTGGCCCTGCGCGCGATGCGCGCCCGCCCGGTGAGCGAGTTCGAGGCCCCGGGGCTGTACCGGATGGTGCGCGAGCTGTCCACGCAGGCCCGCCAGCCCATGCCCCGGCTGTACATCTCCCCGACGGAGGCCCCCAACGCCTTCGCGACCGGCCGCAATCCGCGCAACGCGGCCGTGTGCTGCACGGAGGGCATCATGCGCCTGCTGGACGAGCGCGAGCTGCGCGGCGTCATCGGCCATGAGCTGAGCCACGTCTACAACCGTGACATCCTCATCTCCTCGGTGGCGGGCGCACTCGCGTCGGTGATCATGTTCCTGGTGAACTTCGCCTGGCTCATCCCGGTCGGCCGCTCGGACGACGACGACGGTCCCGGCCTGATCGGCTTGCTCCTGATCATGATCCTCGGCCCGCTCGCCGCCACCCTGATCCAGCTGGCCATCAGCCGCTCGCGCGAGTACGAGGCGGACGCCTCGGGCGCGCAGCTCACCGGGGATCCGCTCGCCCTCGCAAGCGCCCTGCGCAAGCTGGAGATCGGCACCCGGCAACTGCCGCTCCCGCCCGAGCCCCGGATCGAGACGGCGAGCCACATGATGATCGCCAACCCGTTCCGCCCGGGCCAGGGACTGTCGAAGATGTTCTCCACGCACCCGCCGATGGCGGAGCGCATCGCCCGCCTCGAGAAGATGGCAGGCGGATACCGGTGAGAGCGGGCTTCTGAGGCTGTACGGGGGAAAACGCGGGCGCCGCAGCGTGGCCGGTCATTGTTCGACGCCCGCCGTCGCCATCCTTTCCACTGAGGTCCGGCATTCGGCATCAGGGACGAGGAAAGGTCGGTCGAGTGAAGCTCACCAGGCGGTTCGCCGCGATCAGCGCCGCCGCGATCACAGCGGTTGTCGTCAGCGCCGGCGGCGCTCAGGCTCAGGGCAGCGGGGGAATTCTGTCGCTGCTGGGTCAGCCGTCACTGGTTCAGGTCCCTTATGGGATGGGACAGGGTGACTCCGGCGACACGCGGAACAACACCAACAACAACACGAACAACAATACCGGTGGCGTGAATAACAACAACAATAACAACAACAACGGTGACGGAGCCGCCGCCAACAACAACAATAACAACAACAACGTATTCGGCGGCGTCCAGAATCAGGGCGGCGGTGGACTCCTGGGTTTCCTGGGCATCAGGTCACTGGTTCAGGTCTGCTACCCCATCGGGCAGGTCGGCCACCGCAACACCTTCACCGGCAACCAGAACATCAACTGCAACCAGACCTGAGACCGCCGTCCCTCGCGGAGCGCTACCCGCGCTCGGAGTGGAGTCTGCGGGTCGCTTCGTGGCGGGTGTGGACACCGAGTTTGGTCAGTATCGCGCCGACGTGATGCCCGGCGGTCTTCGGGCTGATGTAGAGGCGGTCCGCGATCTCGGCGTCCGACAGGCCTTCGTCCAGCAGCTTCAGGACGTCCATCTCCCGGTTGGTCAGCCCGTACGGATTGGCGCGAGTGGCCGCCCGCGGGCCACGCCGGATCGGACGGACCCCCCGGCTGCGCATCAAGGCGCGCGTGCGAGCCACGGCCGGCCGGGCGCCGAGGGACTCGAAGGCCGCCAGCGCCTGGCGCAGCGCCGGGGCGTCGCCGGACATGCGGGCCAGCGCGGCGTCGTACGGGCAGCCGAGCCTGTCCCAGCGTGCCGCGGCGCCGGCCCAGTCGCCGGCCAGTTCGAGCGCAAAGGGCTCGGCCGCCGGCACCCGCAGGGGCGCTCCTCCCGCGCGGCGGATCCAGCAGGCCAGGGACCCGGACAGCCAGGGATGGGTGCGGTTCGCCAACGCGTCCAGACCGCGTTGTGCCTCGGTCCGCACCAACTCGTGATCATCGGCCAGCCAGGCCGCCTCGACCCGGGCCTCCCACCCCAGGCCCGTGTCCACCAGACAGCCGGAGTCGACCAGGCTCGCCGCCTGGTCCAGCAGCGGCCACACCTGGGGCCTGCCCTGCCGGGCCCGCACCAGGCCCAGGGCGGTCAGGGCCACGGCCCCTACGACCGGCGGTGAACCGGGACGGGACAGCACCTTCTGCGCCGTGTCGGCGGCCTGGGCCCACGAGCCCCGGTTCAGCAGCCCCCAACTCCCCCAGGCCCGCACGCACATCAGGTAGGACAGCAGATCGCGATCGAGGCAATAGGCCTCCGCCCGGTTCACGGCCGCAGTGGTCCGGACGGCATCACGCTGGAGCGCGGCCAGCCAGCACATGATGAGCGCCATGAAACCGGCGTCCAGCGGCAAGTGGCGCGCCATCGCGTTGGACACCGCCTGCTCGCAGTTCTCCCAGCCACACCCTTCGCTCAGCAGCAGTGCCGCCGCGGCGTGGAAGCGCGCCTGGGCGACCGCGCCCGCATCGCCGAAACGCTCCCCCAGAGCGATCGCGTTCTCGGCGTGGGTGGCGGTCACCGCCACTCCCTCGTGCCCGTAGCAGGCCAGCTGGCAGAGGTTCAGGTACGCCCTGGCCAGCTCCCGGCTCGGCGTCAGCTCTTCGAGCACCCGCACCGCATCCAGGCCGGTCTTCCGGGCCTCGGCGCTCCGCCCGGACGGCCACAGCCAGCACGACAGCCAGCGCAGGTTCTCCCCTTCGCCCAGCCGGTCGCCCAGCGCGCGACGCAACGTCACCGCCGTACGGCGAGAGGCCACCCCCTCGTCCAGGTGGCCGGACAGGAGACAGGCCTGCGAATGGCCTTCCAGCAGCGTGGTCCGCTGATCGGGTGGCAGACGGTCGGCGTACCGCAGAGCGCGGGCGTACTGGGCGGCGGCCTCCCGGTGTTCGCCCAGCGCCGCGGCGTGGGCGGCCGCCGCGGGCGCGTACTCCAGTACAGCGGCCGGATCCTGGGCGCCCTCGGCCTGATCGGCCAGCAGCGCCAGATCGTCCGCGGCCACCGGGCCGGACCGCATCGCGGCCAGCACCTGCCGGTGAACCCGCAGACGGGACGCGGCGGGTACGGCCTCCAGCACCGCCTGCCGGGTCAGCTCGTGGCGGAAGCAGCCCAACTGTCCGTCGGTGCGCACGATCCCGCAGGCCACGGCCTCATCGAGGGCCTCCTCCGGGGCCGGCACGATGTTGGACAGCAGCGGCAGCGACACCCGCCGCCCGAGAACGGCCAGCACGTCGACGACCAAGCGCGCCGCGGCCGACAGACCGGCCAGGCGGCCGGCCACGGCCTCGCGCACCGCGGCCGGGATGGACTCGGCGGGGGCAGCGAGGATCTCGGTGACGATGAACGGGTTGCCGGCGGAGACGTGATACAGCTGCTCGGCGTCGACCGGGTGTCCGGTGGCCAGCCGGGCGACGGCCCGGCGGCTCAACGGAGCCAGGTCGTGGCGGTACACCCACGGAAAGCCGGCCAGGGTGCCGAGGAGAGCGGTCAGGTCGTGCGTGCGGCCGATCTCGTCGTCGCGGTAGGTGGCAAGCACCAGTACCGGAACGCTCGGCACGCGCCGGGCCAGGTAACGCAGCAGGTCCATCGTGGCCTCATCGGCCCAGTGGACGTCCTCCACGACCAGCAGGCTGGGGGTGGCGCCCAGGTCGGTGAGCAGGCAGTCGAAGACCTCGTCGTAACGGCAGGTACCGGTCAGCGCGCCCGCCAGAGCGGTGCGCACCGCACGGCCCAAGCGCGGCGCCAGGTCCAGCAGAGGACCCAGGGGGCGCGGTGTGGCCAGCGGGTCGCAGGCGCCGATCAGGACCCGAACGTGGGGGTCGGCCAACTGGGCGAGACGGTGGACGACGGTGGTCTTGCCGACGCCCGCCTCACCGCGTACGAGGGCCAGGCATCCAGGGCCGCTCACAGCAGCCTTCAGGTGGCCGGCGAGGTCCTGGAGAACAGCCTCTCGCTCTAGCAGGTCCATCACCAGCAGTTTCCCTCGGCGACCGGAGCCGCGCAAAAGATCCAAGACCGATCAAGCCGGTCGACCGGTGACCGGGTGTGGGGAAGCCCGGAGTGTGATGTGGGGTGTGCCGGCGTGGGAGGTGGGGTGTGCCGGCGTGGAACTTGGGGTGTTCACCCGATGTGCCCCCGACTGCCACAAGCGATGCTTGCCGGAGAGTCTCAGACCCCGGGTCTCCGGATTCGCGGCTCCAACCGGTCCGCGCTGAACGTGCCGCGTACCCACGCCTCCGGGATGACCCTGGCAGCGAGTCCAGAGTCGCAGCAGTCCGGAGGGCAAAGCGGCCGGGGTGTTCAGGGTGCCTGAACAGGCCATCGAAATGAACGGATGGCGGATCCGACACTCTCAGGAACCGCATTGCGGCACATTCCGCGAAGAGCGCCTTCCGCAACGAATCGGACTGCGAATCGGTAGAGAGTCCATTCTCCCCCGAAAAGGAATCACCATGTCGAACAGGTATACGAAGCGCGCGGCCGTCATAGCCGCATCGGCCGCTCTGGTTGCGGGAGGAGCAGCACTGTCGCCGGACGCCTTCGCCGCTCCGGCACCCACGGGAACCCACGCAACGGCTACCCCGAACGACAACGGCGGCTCGAACAACCGGCGCTCCGGCAAGAGCAACAAGTCCAACCGCTCCGGTAAGAAGAGTGGGCGGGTGAACAACAACAACAACAATAACAACAACAACGGCAGGGGCGGGAACAACAACAACAATAACAA
>NZ_JBLEBI010000191.1:0-13102 GCF_047340315.1 Streptomyces sp. AF1A | reverse complement strand
CCCGGGGTCGGCGAGCGCCGCGTCCACCGCCGCGTCCAGGGCCGCCTCCGGGCCGTCGCCCTGGTCGGAGTCCGAGCCCCGGCCGGGCAGCCGCACGGCGGCCGGGCGCGACCAGGAGAACTCCCAGCGCAGCTGCGAACGCGCGCTGAACTCGGCCAGCACCATGGTCCGCAGCGACCGGCGCAGCACGGGCCGCGCGAACTCGCGGAACGCCCGGCCCCGCGCGGCGGACGCCTCCGCCGACAGGGGCAGGTGCTCCGCCAGCTGCCACAGGCCGCCGTCGTCGATGACCTTCAGCAGCGCGGGCAGCGTCCCGGGCTGCCCGGTGCGGGCGGCCAGCGCCTGGTGCAGCGGGGTCTGCGCGGCGGACAGGCCCGTGGCCATCGAGGCGTCCAGCAGCTCCTCCCAGCCGTCGGCGCGCCGGAACGCGAGCACCTCGTCGGTCAGGACGGCGTCCTCCAGCGCGGCGAGGGTGCGTCCCGGGTCGGTGAGCAGGGCGAGCGCCGCGCCCCTGGCTTCCTCGGCGCGCCCGTCGGCGGGCAGCGCCTCGATCCGCCGCACGCGCTCGGCGATCGGCGGGTGGGAGTCGTACGGCGAGGCCGGCTCCTCCGGCAGTTCCGACCGCAGCTTCACGAGTTCCTGTTCACGGGCCGTCAGCAGCTTGCCGAAGCCGCCGAAGAACTCGCCGCGCGGCGGCAGCAGCCCGGCCTGCAGACCGAGCGTGGCGTAGGAGTCGAGGTAGAAGCCGTGGGAGGCGGACAGGACCGGGATCTCGCGCAGCGCCGACGCGGTCGCGTCGCGCCCGGCGATCCGGGCGGCGGCCAGGTCGGCGGCGAACTCCTGGCCGCGCGCGGTGGCGAGCGAGGCGCGCAGGTAGAGCTTGCCGTACAGGGTGTAGACCGCCGCCATCATCCGGTACGTCGCCCCGGCGCCGGAGGCGTCGACCTGCTTGGCCTTCCTGCCCTTGGCGACCCGCTTGGCCGCGGCCTGCTCCTGCCGGGCCCGCTCGGCCGCCGCCTTGCCGTCCGCCTTGGCGTGGAACTGCTCGACGACCCGGCCGATCTGCACCCGGCCGCGCACGACGAGCGCCGACAGCCGGGTGTCGCCACCGGTGAAGTGCCCGTACTCGTGGGCGAGTACGGCCCGCAGCTGCGCCTCGGTGAGGCCGCTCAGCAGCGGCATCCCGAGGTAGAGGCGGCGCGGGCCGGGCAGCAGGCCGAGCAGCCGCGTGTCCTCGCTGACGGCCGCGTTGACCTCGCCGGTGAGCAGGATCCGGTCCGGGGCGCGGGTGCCGGCCGCCGCCGCGGCGTCCCGCACCAGCGCCCACAGCCGCGGCTCCTCGGCGTCCGTGACCGCGACTCCCGGCTGCTCCTCGCCCTTCGGGGTGCGCAGCATGAACATGCCGCGCACCACGGGAATCGCCAGCAATACCGTTATGAAGCCGAGCTTGGCGACGACCGGGCCGTGGCCCCACCGGAACGCCACGACGTCGAGAGCGATCAGCGCGGCCAGCAGGACCAGACTGAGCAGATAGAAGCCGAGCAGCAGCACGAGCGCGTACAGCGCGCGCAGAGTTGCGCCCATCGGGCTGATCCCCCCACAGGACCTCGGAAAACAGGACATGGCGCGGCGCGGGACCGGCGTCCGCCGGCGCGCGCCGTGCGATGTGGGGGGATGCCGGAGTATGCCGTACCGCAGGTCAGGACGGCAATGCGGATATGGCGGGCGGGCCCCGGGCCGGTCAGCCGGGCAGGGTCGCGGGGCTGCCGCCGTTGGCCTCGTAACCGGCCACCGCCAGCGCGCGGTACAGGGCGAACTCGGCGGCCGGGTCGGCGGACAGGATCCAGGGCAGCGCGCCGACGTGGCCGTCGACGTGCACCAGTTGCTCCATGGCCTCCGCCCAGCGCTCGGCCCGCACCAGGAAGAAGATCAGCAGATGGCGGACGTGCGCGAGCATCGGGTCGTCGGGGCGGGCGGCGTGCACCGCATGCAGCGCGCCGTGCATGGCCTTGGTGACGACCTCGCTCCGGTAGAAGCTCGCCACCAGGTTCACCTCGGGGAGGTGCTCGAAGACCGCGAACAGCGGCAGCGCGGCGAGCAGCGAGCCCTGCGGGGCGCGGGCCGCGGCGGCCTCGGCGAAGGAGTACGCCTGCGCGCGCGAGCCGTGCCACTTCTCGCACCAGTAGTGCAGCGCGGCCAGATGCGCGCCCATGTGGTGCGGGGCGCGGTCGAGGATCTTCAGCCACAGCTGCTCGAACTCGGCCCGCGGGTAGGCCAGTCCGCGGGCGACGGACAGCTCGATGATGTACGGCACCGGGTCGCCGGGGGACAGCAGGGCCGCCTGACCGCAGGCCTCCCGGGCCTCCTCCATGATGATCCGGAAGTCGTCCGTGCCGGGCGTCGACGTGCGCCACGCCTGCTGCACGAGGAACTCCGCGTGCACGGCGGCCGCGCCCGCGTCCTTGGGCTGCTCGGCCCGCCACACCCTCAGCCACTGTCCGCCGGGCGTCTGGTGTATCCCGCCGGGCTGCTGCTGCAGTTCCAGCGCGGCCGCGCCCGCGAAGGCCTGCACCCGCTGCCAGCGCGCCTCGCCCTCGATCCCGGTACCGGCCAGCAGCTGGGCCGCCGCCCGGTAGTCCCGGGTGCGCTGCACCAGGTCCAGGACGTCCAGCAGGTCCTGGTCGGCGCCGGGCAGGCGCACGTCCAGCTCCTCCTGGCGCAGGAAGCCGTAGTCCGCCGGGTCGGCGGCGTCCGGGTGACCCGGGGAGACCAGCTCGATCGCCCCGCGCCTGCGCCGCACGAGCGGGATCAGCACGAAGCTCAGCATGAGCAGCGCCATCAGCAGCCAGAGAATCGCCATGCCTCAAGCGAACCAGACGCCGCCGACAGTTGGCCAACCCCGCCCCCGGCCTGTGGAAAACTCCGGCTCCCGCGCCCGGCGGACCGGCGCCCCGCGGGCCCGGTGGGCCCGGCGGGCCCGGTGGGCGCCAGGATCCGGCCGGGCGCACTACGCTCGGTGCACATGAGCGACAGGCACATCAGTCAGCACTTCGAGACCCTCGCGATCCACGCGGGCAACACCGCGGATCCCCTCACCGGCGCGGTCGTCCCGCCGATCTACCAGGTCTCGACCTACAAGCAGGACGGCGTCGGCGGGCTGCGCGGCGGCTACGAGTACAGCCGCAGCGCCAACCCGACCCGCACCGCCCTCGAGGAGAACCTCGCCGCGCTGGAGGGCGGCCGCCGCGGCCTCGCCTTCGCGTCCGGCCTCGCGGCCGAGGACACCCTGCTGCGCACGCTCCTCACCCCCGGCGACCACGTCGTCATCCCGAACGACGCCTACGGCGGCACCTTCCGCCTCTTCGCCAAGGTCGCCACCCGCTGGGGCGTGGAGTGGTCCGTCGCCGACACCAGCGACCCGGCCGCCGTGCGGGCCGCGATCACCCCGAAGACCAAGGCCGTCTGGGTGGAGACCCCCTCCAACCCGCTGCTCGGCATCACCGACATCGCCGCCGTCGCCTCGGTCGCCCACGACGCGGGCGCGCGGCTCGTCGTCGACAACACGTTCGCCACGCCCTACCTCCAGCAGCCGCTGTCGCTCGGTGCGGACGTCGTCGTGCACTCCCTGACCAAGTACATGGGCGGCCACTCCGACGTGGTCGGAGGCGCGCTGATCGTCTCCGACCAGGCTCTCGGCGAGGAGCTGGCCTACCACCAGAACGCGATGGGCGCCGTCGCCGGCCCCTTCGACTCCTGGCTGGTGCTGCGCGGCACCAAGACGCTCGCGGTGCGCATGGACCGGCACAGCGAGAACGCCACGAAGATCGCCGACATGCTGACCCGGCACGCGCGCGTGACGAGCGTGCTGTACCCGGGCCTGCCCGAGCACCCCGGGCACGAGGTCGCCGCCAAGCAGATGAGGGCGTTCGGCGGCATGGTGTCCTTCCGGGTCGAGGGCGGCGAGCAGGCCGCCGTCGAGGTGTGCAACCGCGCCAAGGTCTTCACCCTCGGCGAGTCCCTCGGCGGGGTCGAGTCCCTCATCGAGCACCCCGGCCGGATGACGCACGCCTCCGCGGCCGGCTCCGCGCTGGAGGTACCCGCCGACCTGGTGCGCCTGTCGGTGGGCATCGAGAACGTCGACGACCTGCTGGAGGACCTGCAGCAGGCCCTCGGCTAGCCGCCCGGCGTCACCAGCCGGTGACGGGTGGAGTCGTCTGCGAGGGCGGCTCCGCCCACGGATGCACCTGGGCGGCCCACACGCTGAAGGCGACGGCCGCCGCGCACGCCAGCAGCCACAGCATCCGGCGCACGAACTGCCTGCGCCGCAGCACGCGCTCGCCGCGCCGCACTGCCTCCGCGTGCAGTTCCGGCGGCACCGGAACCGGCCGCTCCTCCATGACCCGCCGGACCGCGGCCTCGCGTTCGGCCCGGTTCACCGCTCTCTCCCCGCACGCCCCGCGAGGCTCCATGACGGCGCCACCTTCGCGCCCGCCGCGCGCGGGCCGACCTGGGCCGGGTGCAGCACCGTGGCCGTCGCGCGGTCGCAGATGGCGTGGACGCGGTCCACGGGCAGGCCGAGCAGCGCGGCCGTCTGCTCCTCGGCGACGCCCTCGTACAGCCGCAGCACCAGGATCAGCCGCTCCTGCGGGCCGAGCGCGGCCAGCGGGCTGCGCGGGGCGGGTCGGGCGCGCCCGAAGAGGCCGTACCGGTGCCAGACGGCGCGCGCGAAGCGGGTGGCGAGGTACTGGCGAGCGCAGTCGTACGGGTCCTCGCCGCGCAGCCGGTCCCAGCGGGCGTAGGTGTGGCCGAGCGCCAGGGTCAGCAGGCGCCGCGCGCGCGGGTTGGCGTCCGCCGGCTCCGCGGTGAGCAGCGTGGCGGCATGCAGCAGACGCCCGGCCGCGCCCGCGACGAACGTTTCGAACTCCCGGGCCCGGCGGGCTCCATGGGACACCTGCCGATCACGCACCACGCCTCCCCCATGAGGGGTCCCGTCCGGTATCGGACAGATGAACCGTGTACGACACAGGACCCGGTCTCATATGAGGCCAGCGAGGGCCCCGGGTCAAGACGTGGGACCGCTCCTGTGCGCCGTTCGGCTCAGGTCGCGGGCGGCTGCTCCGCGGCGGGCACGCCCTGCACGGTCCGCGCGGACAGCGCGTGGTTGAAGCGCGTCAGGAGCGCGCAGAACTGCTCGCGTTCCTCCGGGGCCCAGTCGTGCGTCAGCTCGGCCATGAGCTGACGCCGGGACATGCGCACCTCCTCCAGGCGGGCGGACCCGCGGGGGGACAGCTGCAACACCACGGCGCGGCCGTCCTCCGGGTGCGAGGTGCGCTTGACGAGACCGGTGTCGACCAGGGGAGCCACCTGCCGGGTGACCGTGGAGGAGTCGATCCCCATGCCCGCGGCCAGCGCCTTGACGCCCATCGGGCCTTCCTTGTCGAGGCGGTTGAGCAGCAGGTAGGCGGCGCGGTCCATGGAGTTGCGCACCTGCCCCACACCGCCGAGCCGCGTCTGTTCGGCACGGCGGGCGAACACCGCCACCTCGTGCTGGAGGGTGTCGAGAAGACCGGTGTCACCGACGGTCGTCATGTCCATCGACATTTCAGGTGTTGTGGGCATGGCCGGAGGCTCGCTTCATGAAGGGCTGCTGGGTTGGGGGACAGGGTACGCGGCCCGGCGCCGGGCCGTACCGGCGCTGCGCAAACCGGTCTCGGAGCTTGGTCACACCCGCCGTGTGCGAGGGGGAACTGCGATGCTGGAGTCATGAGCTACGGCACGGCTGACTCCTTGCGCTCCGTCACCCTCGACGATGTGCGCGGGGCCCAGAAGATGCTCTCGGGCGTGGCGCGGGTGACCGCCATGGAAGGCAGCCGGCACCTGTCCCAGCTGGTCGGCGCGCCGGTGCAGCTGAAGTGCGAGAACCTGCAGCGGACCGGCTCGTTCAAGCTGCGCGGCGCCTATGTGCGGATCGCCGGGCTGCTGCCGGAGGAGCGGGCCGCGGGCGTCGTCGCCGCGAGCGCCGGCAACCACGCGCAGGGCGTGGCCCTCGCCTCCTCGCTGCTGGGCGTGCACGCCACCGTGTTCATGCCGAGGGGCGCGCCGCTGCCGAAGATCAGCGCGACCCGGGAGTACGGCGCCGAGGTACGGCTGCACGGGCAGGTGGTCGACGAGTCGCTGGCCGCCGCCCAGGAGTACGCGGCCGTGACGGGCGCGGTGCTCATCCACCCCTTCGACCATCCCGACGTCATCGCGGGGCAGGGCACGGTCGGCCTGGAGATCCTGGAGCAGTGCCCGGAGGTGCGCACGATCGTCGTCGGGATGGGCGGCGGCGGGCTGGCCGCCGGGATCGCGGTGGCGGTGAAGGCGATCCGGCCGGACGTCAGGATCGTCGGTGTGCAGGCGGAGGGCGCGGCGGCCTACCCGCCCGCGCTGGCGGCGGGGCACCCGGTGGCCCTGCGGAACCCGGCGACGATGGCGGACGGCATCAAGGTGGGCCGCCCGGGCGAGGTGCCGTTCGCGATCGTCCGGGACCTGGTCGACGAGGTGCGCACGGTCAGCGAGGACCAGCTGTCGGCCGCGCTGCTGCTGTGCCTGGAGCGGGCCAAGCTGGTCGTGGAGCCGGCCGGGGCGAGCCCGGTCGCGGCGCTGCTGGCGGAGCCGGGCGTCGTCGAGGGCCCGGTCGTCGCGGTGCTCTCCGGCGGCAACGTCGACCCGGTGCTGCTGCAGCGCGTGCTGCGGCACGGCATGGCAGCGCAGGGCCGCTACCTGGCCGTTCGCCTCCGGCTGACCGATCGTCCGGGCGCCCTCGCCACGCTTCTCGGGGTGTTGTCGGTGGTCGACGCTAATGTCCTCGACGTGAGCCACGTACGGACCGATCCGCGGCTCGGGCTCACGGAGGCGGAGGTGGAGCTGCACCTCGAGACGAAGGGCCCGGTGCACTGTGCCGAGGTCGGCCAGGCGCTGCGGGACGCGGGCTACACGGTCATCGACTGAGGCCGCGCCCCACGGCCGCCGGCCGGGGCCGGGCACCGGACCGGGCAGGTCCAGACCGGGGGATCACTCGTTCGAGTAATCCCGGGGGCAAGCCCATTGAGCGACGCGATACATCGCGTTATGGTGTGTCGCGCATCCCGACCCATCCCCGACGACGTGGAGACAGACATGCCAGGCGCCATCTATGCCGAAGGCCTGGTGAAGACCTTCGGCGATGTACGGGCACTGGACGGCGTAGACCTCGACGTGCCCGAGGGCACGGTCCTCGGCCTGCTGGGGCCGAACGGCGCCGGCAAGACGACGGCCGTCCGCTGCCTGACCACCCTGCTGCGTCCCGACAGCGGCACCGCGGTCGTCGCCGGCGTGGACGTGCTCAAGCACCCGGACGCGGTCCGCCGCTCGATAGGCCTCTCCGGCCAGTTCGCGGCGGTCGACGAGTACCTGACCGGCCGGGAGAACCTGCAGATGGTCGGGCAGCTCTACCAGATGAGGGCCAAGGCGGCCAAGCAGCGCGCGTCCGAACTGCTGGAGCAGTTCCACCTCGCGGACGCCGCCGACCGCCCCGCCAAGACCTACTCCGGGGGCATGCGCCGCCGCCTCGACCTCGCCGCGGCCCTCGTGGTCTCGCCCCCGGTGATGTTCATGGACGAGCCGACCACCGGCCTCGACCCGCGCAACCGCCAGCAGCTGTGGGACGTCATCAAGCAGCTGGTCAGCGGCGGCACGACGTTGCTGCTCACCACCCAGTACCTGGAGGAGGCCGACCACCTCGCCCACGACATCGCGGTGGTCGACCACGGCCGGGTCATCGCCAAGGGCACCTCCGACCAGCTCAAGGCCCGCACCGGCGGTGAGCGCGTGGAGGTCGTGGTGCACGACCGCGAGCACATCGCCGCCGCCTCCGAGGTCCTCGCCGGCTTCGGCAAGGGCGAGACCACGGTCGAGGAACACACCCGCAGGCTCACGGTCCCGGTCACCGGCGGCGCCAAGCTGCTCGCCGAGATCATCCGGGAGCTGGACACGCGCGGGATCGAGATGGACGACATCGGGCTGCGCCGCCCCACGCTCGACGACGTCTTCCTCTCCCTGACCGGACACGTGGCCGAAGCGGCCGACCAGGACCAAGACAACGGCAAGGAGGCCGTGAAGTGAGCTCCGTCACCGAGGCCGTGCGCATCGCGCCACCCGGCAACCCCCTCACCCGGTCCGTCCGGGATTCACTGATCGTCGCCAAGCGCAATCTGATCCGGATGTCCCGTATCCCGGAGATGGTCATCTTCGGGCTCATCCAGCCCATCATGTTCGTGGTGCTGTTCACCTACGTCTTCGGCGGCTCCATGAAGATCGACGGCAGCACCAGCGCCGAGGGCTACAAGAACTTCCTGATGGCCGGCATCTTCGCGCAGACCGTCACCTTCGCCACCGCGAGCTCCGGCGCCGGCATAGCCGACGACATGCACAAGGGCCTGATCGACCGCTTCCGCTCGCTGCCCATGGCGCGCGGCGCGGTGCTGACCGGCCGCACCCTCGCCGACATGGTCCAGACGGCGCTCACCCTGCTGGTCCTCGCCGTCGTCGCCCTGCTCGTGGGCTGGCGGGTCGGGACCTACCGGGACACCAACGCCGGCAAGGTCCTCGCCGCCTTCGCTCTGCTGCTCCTGCTCGGATACGCGTTCACCTGGATCGGCGCCCTGATCGGCCTGTCGGTGCGCACCCCCGAGGCGGCGACCTCCGGCGGTCTGATCTGGCTCTTCCCGGTGACGTTCCTGTCGAACGCCTTCGTGGACATCAGCAACATGACCCCCTGGCTGCGCCACATAGCGGAGTGGAACCCGTTCAGCGCGACCGTCCAGGCGGCCCGCGTCCTGATGGGCAGCCCCGGCCAGTCCACCGCGCCCGCCTGGCCGATGCAGCACTCGGTCGCGGCCTCGCTGATCTACTCCGTCCTGATCATCGCCGTGTTCCGGACGCTGGCGGTGCGCAAGTACCGCTCGGCCACGGCATGACGCCGCCCCGGGCATGACGAAGCCCCCGGCGTCCGGTGGATCGCGGCGGACGCCGGGGGCTCGAGTCAGCAGGGAGGCCGGTCAGCCGGAGTACGGCTCGGCCTTCAGGATCTTCACCGACGCCTTCTTGCCGTTCGGCAGCTCGTACTCGGCGTCCTCGCCGACCTTGTGGCCGGTGACGCCCGCGCCGAGCGGGGACTGCGGCGAGTAGGTCTCGATGTCGGCGCTCGCGTACTCGCGGGACGCGAGCAGGAACGTCAGCGTGTCGTCCTCGTCGCCGTCGAAGGCGATCGTGACGACCATGCCCGGCGCGACGGCACCGTCCGCGGCCGGCGGCTCGCCGACCTTGGCGTTCTCCAGGAGCTGGGTCAGCTGGCGCACGCGCAGTTCCTGCTTGCCCTGCTCCTCCTTGGCCGCGTGGTACCCGCCGTTCTCACGCAGGTCGCCCTCCTCGCGCGCGGCCGCGATCTTGGCGGCGATCTCCGTGCGCGCAGGACCAGTAAGGTACTCAAGCTCGTCCTTGAGCTTGTTGTACGCCTCCTGGGTCAGCCAGGTGACGTTCTCGCTGGTCTGGGTCACAGGGTGCTCCTCGTCGGTACTGGGAATACAAAGCATCGCCCTACCCAGAAGAATGTTCCCTCTTGGATGGGCGAAACCACGAGCCTAACAATTCGCAGGCAGAAGGGGGAGGACATAACCCATCAGAATCACATCACCGCAGGTCGGAGCCCTGGTATTCCGAGTGACGGTGGAGTGTTCGGGCCGCGTCAGCCGGAGTGGCAGCCGAGCAGCTCGGCCGTGGTGCCCTTGGCCGTCGTACGCAGCGTGACGACCTTGTCGATCCGCGTGGCCGGGCCGCTGAAGCGGAAGTCCGCGCGGCCCACCTCCGAGCCGTCCGCCGCCTGCGAGCGCAGGGTGCAGTAGCCGCTGGTCCCCGCGTCCTTGTGGACCTCCAGATGCACTTGGACCGCGCTGTCCGAGGCCTGGAAGGTGATCACCTGCGCGCTGATCCTGGTCTCGACGACGTAGTGGTAGCCGAAGTAGCCGACCAGGGCGAGCAGCATCGCGCCGAGCACCGCCGCGGCGATCCTGAGCCTGCGGTCGGCGCGCTCGTCCGAGGAGCGGCCGTAGCGGCCCTCGGGGAGCCGCGTGCTCGCCGTACTCATGATCGTCCTCTCCGCGGAATTATTCGCCACCGGATTGGGTCACTATAGAAGCCGCCGACCGCGCCCTGAGCCACGGGGGGCGCCGACCTACCGAGGATTGAGTCTTGACTGATCAGTTGCGACTGATGGCCGTTCACGCGCACCCCGACGACGAGTCGAGCAAGGGCGCTGCCACCATGGCGAAGTACGTGTCCGAGGGGGTGGACGTGCTGGTGGTGACCTGCACCGGCGGAGAGCGCGGGTCCATCCTCAATCCGAAGCTCCAGGGCGACACCTACATCGAGGAGCACATCCACGATGTGCGCAAGAAGGAGATGGACGAGGCCCGCGAGATCCTCGGCGTCAAGCAGGACTGGCTCGGCTTCGTCGACTCCGGTCTGCCCGAGGGCGACCCGCTGCCGCCGCTGCCCGGGGGCTGCTTCGCCCTGGAGGACGTCGACAAGGCGGCCGGCGAGCTGGTGCGCCGGATCCGCTTCTTCCGCCCGCAGGTGATCACCACCTACGACGAGAACGGCGGCTACCCGCACCCCGACCACATCATGACCCACAAGATCTCGATGGTGGCCTTCGAGGGCGCGGCGGACACCGAGAAGTACCCCGAGGGGGAGTACGGGCCCGCCTACCAGCCGCTGAAGCTCTACTACAACCAGGGCTTCAACCGTCCCCGCACCGAGGCCCTGCACAAGGCCATGCTCGCCCGGGGCCTGGAGTCGCCGTACGGGGAGTGGCTCAAGCGCTGGGCGGAGATGGAGCGCACCGAGCGCACGCTGACCACGCACATCCCGTGCGCGGACTTCTTCGAGATCCGCGACAAGGCGCTGATCGCGCACGCCACGCAGATCGACCCGGACGGCGGCTGGTTCCGGGTACCGATGGACCTGCAGAAGGAGGTCTGGCCCACGGAGGAGTACGAGCTGGCGAAGTCGCTCGTCGATACCTCCCTCCCCGAGGACGACCTCTTCGCGGGCATCCGGGACAATGCCTGACATGAGCGCAAGCGTGAGCCTCGCAGTGACGACCCTCGTCCCCCTCGCCAAGGAGGTGGACCAGAACAAGGTCACCCCCGGCGTCCTCGGCTTCATCGTGTTCGCGGTGCTGGCCCTGGCGGTGTGGGGCCTGATGAAGTCGATGAACAAGCACATGCAGAAGGTCGACTTCAAGGAGGCCCCGGACACCGGGGCGGAGCCGGCCGGGGCCGCCGGGAACGCGGCCGACTCCCCGGCGCAGCGGGGCTGACCCGGGGCGTCAGCGCGTCGCCGGCACCGTCACTCCCATCACCTCCCGGGCGTGGCGGTCCGGAGTCATGCGCAGACGCCAGGCCTGCCACCCTGCCTCCAGGCTGACACCCCGCTCCAGCAGCAGGGCGTACGCGGACAGGCCGTCGGTGAGCTTCTCGTCCCGCAGCGGGTGCCCGGCACGGGCCAGCTCGGCCAGTTCCTCCTGCGCCACCGCCGTGCCCACCTCCACCCCGCCCGGCGCCGCGTACGGCAGCAGGGTGCAGCGCAGGAAGCGCGCCCAGTCCTCGCCGCGCCGGTCGCCGTAGGAGGCGAACAGGCCCAGCGCCTCGTCGCACAGCTCCAGCGCCTGCTGGGTGCGCGCGTTGCCCGCGTCGACCACCGCGAGCTCCAGGCAGGTCCAGGCCTCGCCGTGGGCGACCCCAATCCGCTGGAAGTCGGCGCGGGCGTCCACGAGCAGCTGGCGGGCGAAGCCCGAGTTGCGCAGGGATCCCGTCTGCGCGGCCCGCTGGTCCCGGGTGACGCGGGCCGAGTGGTGCCGGGCGCAGGCGAGGCCGTAGACGTCCCGGATCCGGGAGAACATCGTGCGGGACCGCTCCAGCTCGCGGACCGCCCGGTCCAGCTCGCCGGTCTCCTCCAGCGCCTGCCCCAGGTAGTACAGCGTCCACGCCTCGCCGCGCGCGTCCTCGTTCTCCCGGTGCCGGGCCGCGGCCTGCCGCAGGGACCCGACGGCGGACGAGGTGTCGCCGTCCACCAGCCGGGCCCGGGCCAGCTGGGTCAGCGCCCACGCCTCCCCGCGCGCGTCGTGCGTACGGCCGTACCGCTCCAGGGCGGCCCGCAGCTCGCTCTCCGCGCGCGGCACGTCGTCCAGCCGCAGCGCCAGCTGGCCGAGCTGGAAGTGGGCCCAGGCCTCGCCGTGCACCGAGCCGCCCTCGCGGTGCAGGACCAGGGAGCGGGTGAGCAGGTCCAGCGCCTGTGCCGGCAGGCCCCGGTCGCGCTGCACGGCCGCCAGCGCGTGCATCGTCCAGGCCCGGTCGGTCGCCAGATCCGGGGCGGCCTGCAGGTCCAGCGCCTCCTGCAGCCGGGCGGCGGCCTCGGTGAGGTTGCCCTGGTGGTGCAGGGTGATTCCGAGGGAGCACAGGGCACGGGCCGCCCCCGCGTCGTGGTGGGCCTCCCGGTACAGGCCCACCACCGAGGTCAGCGTGGTGCGCGCCTTGTCCAGCTCGCCCAGCTGCCGCGCCGCGATCCCGGTACGCCACTGCACCGACCGCACCAGCAGCCCCTCGTCCACGGCCTGCGTCAGCTCGCTGATCTCACCGAGCCGGTACAGATCGCCGCGCAGCAGGCAGTAGTCGCACAGCGCGCCCAGCAGATGCAGCACGGCCGCCTGGTTCACGCCCTCGGACTGGCGCAGGGCCGCCGTGATGAAGCTGGACTCGTCGTCCAGCCAGCGCAGCGCCTCGTCCAGCGAGGGAAAGCCGTGCGAGTCGAACCGGTCCGAGCGCGTCGAGGTGTTGCCGTCGACCAGGCGCAGCACCGAGTCGGCCAGCTCGGCGTAGTTCACGATCAGCCGTTCCTGCGCCGCCGTGCGCTCGGCCGGGTCCTCCTCGTCCAGCAGCCGGGCCTGGGCGAAGGCGCGCACCAGGTCGTGCAGCCGGTAGCGGCTGCCGCGCACGTGGTCGATCAGCCCGGCGCGGGCGAG
>NZ_JBLEBI010000190.1:0-13133 GCF_047340315.1 Streptomyces sp. AF1A | reverse complement strand
CCGGGGCGGGCTCGGCGGCCGTCTCGGCGCGCCGCGCGCGTGACGCGAGATAGGCGCGGGCTCCCCAGCCGAGGACCGCCTCGGCCAGCGCGAGGCCCAGTCCGTCGTCGAACCGGGCGAGTTGCTCGGCGGTGCGCCGGCAGTGCGTGCAGCCGGCCAGGTGCTGCTGCAGATCCGGGTCCATGTCGGTGCCGGCGCGCCGGCAGGTGACGTCGAGCATGCGCTGGTAGCGCCGGCAGTCGGCCTCGGGGGCGAGCTCCCGGTGCACCTGCAGGCACTCCTCGCGCAACCGCTCGCGGGCCCGGCGCAGTTCGATCAGCACCTCCTCCTCGTCCAGGCCCAGCAGACCGGCGGGCACGGCCGGCGGCTCGGCCTCGACGTCGACGTGCCACAGCACGGCGCGGGAGGTCTGGGGCAGCCGCTGGAACGCGCGGGACAGCAGCCGTCGGCCCGGTGGGGGCAGCAGCCGGGCGGCGGCGCGCTCGCCGGTGCCGGGGCGCAGGGCGGGGTGGAGGAGTTCCCGGCGGCCGTCGGTGTCCCACTCGGCGGCGATGCGGCGGACGGTGACGAGCACATGAGGCCGCCACGCGGTGGTCGGGCCGCCCGCGCGGAGCGACTCGCCGAACAGCCGGGTGAAGGCGGCCGTGGTGAGCATGCCCGCGGCGCGCGGTCCGTCCGTGCACAGCCGCGCATAGGCGAAGGCCGCCGCCCAGTGCCGGTCGAGGAGTTCACCGACCGGGTGGAGCGCGGGAGACGTGCCCGTCCACTTCCTCAGCTCGGCGCTCAGCTGCTCGTCCGACAGGCCTGCCTCGTGCACGGCTGCATTCCTCCAGACGGGATAAGGAATCAAGTCCATACCAATTGGTATGGAGAGGGGGCGGGGCGGCTCTGACGTCCACCTGAGGCGGCTCTTTTGAAGCGTGGGGGGTGTACGGGGAGCAGCCTGGCGCATACGAGGGAATGTGATGTTCCTGCGCGCCGACAGCGCACACTTTTGCACGCCACCGCGCACCGGAACAAGAGATCTCACGATTCTCGCAATTATTCACCGCGCTTTCTTTATTGACATCTCGTCAAGGGCGAACTCTTTCTTCCCATTACTGGCCTTCGCCCGCCCGGTGGGAACCGGGCGGCACCTCGTGGCGCTCGCGGAAGGCCCGGCCGAAGTGGAGGGGACCGGGAAATCCGCAGGCCCTCCCGGTCGGGCGCGTTCTTCCTCGGGCACGGCAGGGGGCGCACGGGGGGGGCGCGCCGGGACGCGCTCCCGGAGACCGGCCGAGGTGCGGCGAGCGGGCGGAGCTGCCGCGCAGCGAGGGGGCGGGTCCGTGCGGCGCGGAGTGCTCCCCGCACGGACCCGGCCGGCCGGTCAGTGGCCGCTGATGGCGTGCGGCGCGTACGGCCGCTCCAGTTCCTCGATCTCCTTGTCGCTCAGGTCGAGTTCGACGGCGGCGACCGCGTCCTCGATGTGCTGCGGCCGGCCGGCGCCGACGATCGGCGCGGCCACCGTGTCCTGGTGCAGCAGCCAGGCGAGCGCCACCTGGGCGCGCGGCACGCCCCGGTCGTTCGCGATCCGGGTGACGGCCTCGACGATCGAGCGGTCGCTGTCCTGGTAGAGGCGGCCGCCGAAGTTGTCGTTCGCGCTGCGCTCGGTGACCGTGCCCCAGTCACGGGTGAGCCGGCCCCGGGCGAGCGGACTCCACGGCAGCACGCCGACGCCCTGGTCCGCGCAGAGCGGCAGCATCTCCCGCTCCTCCTCGCGGTAGAGCAGGTTGTAGTGGTTCTGCATCGACACGAACTTCGTCCAGCCGTGCCGCTCCGCGGTGTACTGCAGTTTGGAGAACTCCCACGCGTACATCGAACTCGCGCCGATGTAGCGGACCTTGCCCGCCTTGACGAGGTCGTGCAGCGCCTCCATCGTCTCCTCGACGGGCGTCGCGTGGTCGTAGCGGTGGATCTGGTACAGGTCGACGTAGTCGGTGCCGAGCCGGCGCAGGCTGTGGTCGATCTCGGTCATGATGGCCTTGCGGGACAGCCCGGCGCCGTTGGGGCCCGGCCGCATCCGGCCGTGCACCTTGGTGGCGAGCACGATCTCGTCGCGGTCGGCGAAGTCGCGCAGCGCCTTGCCGACGATCTCCTCACTGGTGCCGTCGGAGTAGACGTTCGCGGTGTCGAAGAAGTTGATGCCCGCCTCCAGCGCCTGCCGGATGAGCGGACGGGACGCCTCCTCGTCGAGAGTCCATTCGTGCGTGCCGCGGTCCGGCAGCCCGTAGGTCATGCAGCCCAGACAGATCCGCGAGACGTCCAGGCCCGTCGAACCGAGCTTCACGTACTGCATCGTTGCTGCTCCTGCCTTCGGGACGGGTGGTCACACCGAGCCTACGACGTGGCCCGGAGCCGCCTGACGGCCCGAGCGTGCCGGCGCCGTGATCGTGGCGCCCCACGCCGGCCGGCGCGGACGGACGGCTCCCCCGATCAGCGCCGGCCACGCGGGCGCCGCGCGGTCACGGGCGCCCACCGACGGCAGAAGGCGGGCGGCAACTGCCGCCCACGGCGATACGCGCCGCACGGCAACGAACACCCTCAGCACAGGAGACAAGAACCGGGCCGTACACGCCATGCGGCAACGCGCGCCCGCCAACGGCAGGAGGCACGAGCCCGGCGTCGGCCTGCGTCAGGCTCGCTCCAGCAGGTCCAGGGCCGTCGCCCAGGGGAAATCCGGGCGACGGCCGTCCGGTCCGGGTTCCCCGGAGTACGGCTCGCCGAAGCGGACGCCCATGCCGCGCAGCCGTATCAGGCTGTCCCGGTAGGCGGGATGGGCGGCCAGCGGGCCGGCCACGCACGGCAGGACGGCGATCGGCACGCCGAGGCCCGCGGCCTCGCACAGGGTGCCCAGGGCGAGGGTGTCGGCGATGCCCGCCGCCCACTTGTTGACGGTGTTGAAGGTGGCGGGCGCGACCGCCACGGCGTCCGGCCGCGGGAACGGGCGGGGGTCGGCCGGGGAGCGCCACGCGGACCGGACCGGGCGGCCGGTCTGCGCCTCGACGGCCGCGCTGTCGAAGAACCCGCCCATCGCCACCGGCGTGGCGATGACACCGACCTCCCAGGCCCGCTCCTGCGCGGCGGTGATCAGCTTGCTGACGCCGGCGGCGATGCCGGCCGCGCAGACGACGACGTACAGGAAGGGTTTCCCGGGGTGTTCGGTCACCCGGGAACCCTACCCACGCGCCCCGGCGTCAGGTGCCGGACTCCTTCACGGTGATCGCGCCCACCGGGCAGGCGCGGGCCGCCTCGCCCACCATCGGGTCGCCCCCGCCGTCCTCCCGGCCGGGGATCAGCATGCTGAAGCCGTCGTCGTCCTGTGTGAAGACGCCCGGCGCGGTCAGCGCGCACTGACCGGCGCCGATACAGACGTCCCTGTCGATCTCGATGTGCATGTACCGAGCCTCTTACCAGGTCACGGGGAGTTCCAGCATCCCCTGGATGGTGTCGCCGGGCTTGAACGGGATCTCCTCGGCGGGAGCCGCCAGCCGCAGGCCCGGCAGGCGCGCGAACAGGGAGCCGAGGGCGATCTCCAGTTCCGCGCGGGCCAGGTTCTGGCCCAGGCACTGGTGGATGCCGAAGCCGAAGGCCACGTGGTGGCGGCTGGGGCGGTGGAAGTCCAGCGCGTCCGGGTCCGCGTACTGGGACGGGTCTCGGTTGATCACGGACGTGGAGAAGAACACGCCCTCCCCGGCCCGGATGGTGGTGCCGGCGACCTCGATGTCCTCCCGGGCCACCCGCACCAGCCCGTCCGCGATGGACAGCATCCGCATCAGCTCCTCGACGGCGGCCGGCAGCAGCGCCGGGTCGGCGCGCAGCTCGGCCAGCCGTTCGGGGTGCTGGAGCAGCGTGTAGGTGCCGAGGGAGATCATGTTGGCGGTGGTCTCGTGGCCCGCCACCAGCAGGATGACGGCCATGGAGACCACTTCGGCGCGGCTCAGCGCGCCGGTGCGCAGCTGCCCGTGCACGAGGTCGTCCAGGACGCCGTCGCCGGGAGCGGGCTGCTGCGCCTTCTCGTCGACGAGCGCGCCGAGGTACTCCTCCAGCCGGCGGCGGGCGTCCTGGGTGTCGGCGGCGGTCGGACCGCGCAGCAGCCTGCGGGACTGCCCCTCGAAGAACTCGTGGTCGGCGTACGGCACGCCGAGCAGGCCGCAGATCACCATCGACGGCACGGGCAGCGCGAAGGCGGAGACCAGCTCGGCGGGCGGCCCCTGCTCGGTCATCCGGTCCAGCAGCCCGTCCACGGTCCGCTGGATGGTGGGCCGCAGCCCGGTCGCGCGTTTGACGGTGAACGACGGGATCATCATGCGCCGCTGCCGCTGGTGCTCGGGGTCGTCCACCCCCAGCAGGGACACCCGGCGGTCGCGGACGCCCGCGAAACGCGGGGAGGGCATGGGGAAGTCGGGACGCCGGCGGTCGGAGGACAGGCGGGGGTCGGCGAGCAGCGCGCGGGCGGTGGCGTGGCCGGTGACCAGCCAGACCTCCCGCCCGTCGTAAAGGGTGGCGCGGGACAGGGCTCGCCCGTCGCGCAGCGGGTCGTATCCGGTCGGGGGGTGGTAGGGGCAGGTGCGGTCCTGGGGGAAGGCGACGGGGTCGGCCGGGGTCGCCGGGCCGGTGATGTCCGTCAGTTCCGTCATGGAAAGACCTCGCAGACGAAGAGGTGCGTCGTGCCGATCTTCATTAGATGCCTCAGGCACCTATGGGTCGACGACAAGTTCGGCCACTTCCATGGTCCGCCGGATCTGGCCGACGTGCACAGGTGAGAGGGGCCGGAACCGGCCGACGGGCCTTCCGGGCCGCCGGGATGACCGAGGGTGATCACCCCGTCGGCGGACGGGAGCCACGGTACGGATGATTCGTACGGCCATCGGTGTTGACGCCCGGTGGCGGACAGCCGTTGGACCGACGAAGGAGACGGATTCCATGCCTCTTGAGGGCGAGTACGAGCCCAGCCCGCAGCAGTGGGTGCGCGAGCAGGTCGAGCTGTACGAGAGCTCCGGCGGGACGAAGGGGACGACCCTGCTGGACACCGGACTGCCGGTCGTCATCCTGACCAGCCGGGGCGCGAAGAGCGGGAAGATCCGCAAGACGCCGCTGATGCGGGTGGAGCACGAGGGGAAGTACGCGGTGGTCGCCTCCCAGGGCGGGGCGCCCAAGCACCCGGTCTGGTACTTCAACCTCAAGGGTGATCCGCACGTCGAGCTGCAGGACGGCCCGGTCAGGCAGGACATGCGGGCCCGTGAGATCAGCGGCGCGGAGAGGGCCGAGTGGTGGGAGCGGGCGGTGGCCGCGTATCCGCCGTACGCCGAGTACCAGAAGAAGACGTCGCGGGAGATCCCGGTCTTCGTGCTGGAACCGGCCGACGGCAGCTGACCGGACCGGCCCGCTGCAAAAAACCCGTGCCGCCCAGGTGTGAACCGCCTTCCGCCCGGGCACTGGTGCGTCAGGCCCCGCCGCGTTCCCCCGTCGCGGCGGGGCTCTCGTGTGCCTCGCCCGCCGGCCGGTCGGTGACGTCGAGGAAGATCCGGTCGACGGCGGGCAGGCGGTCGGTGACGGACCGCTTGATGCGGACGGCGACCTCCTCGACCCGCTCGCTGTCCAGCCCCGGCGCGAGGTCGATCCGGGCGGCCACCAGCGTGGAGTCGAGGCCGAGCTTCATGGTGAACAGCGCCTCCACGCTGTCGATCTCCGGCTGCTCGCGCAGCAGCGCGTGGACGCGGTCGCTCAGCTCGGGGTCGGCGGCCTCGCCGATGAGCTGGTCGCGGGCGTCGCGGCCCAGCCGGTAGGCGACGTACACCAGCAGCACGCCGATCGCGAGCGAGGCCGACGCCTCCCAGACGACCTGCCCGGTCACCATGTGCAGGGCCATGCCGACGATGGCCAGGGTCACGCCGAGCACCGCCGTGCCGTCCTCCGCGACCACCGTGCGCAGCGCCGGATCGCGCAGCGCGCCCGGGCCCCCGCCCTGCCGGCGCACCTGGTGCAGCGCCCGCAGCAGCGAGAGGCCCTCGGCGAGCAGGGCCACGCCCAGCACGATCAGGCCCGCCACATAGCCGCTGGCCTTCTCCTCGGTGCCCTGGCGCAGGGCCTCGAAGCCCTGGAAGAAGGAGAAGCAGCCGCCCATCACGAAGATCCCGACGGCGGCGAGCAGGGACCAGAAGTAGCGCTCCTTGCCGTAGCCGAAGGGGTGCCGCCGGTCGGCGGGACGGCGGCTGCGGCGCAGGGCGGCCAGCAGGAACACCTCGTTGAGGCTGTCGGCGACGGAGTGCGCGGCCTCCGACAGCAGCGCGGGTGAGCCCGCGAAGACGCCGCCCACGGCCTTGGCGACGGCGATCAGCAGATTGGCGGCGAGCGCCACCAGGACCGTGATCCTGGTGTGCCGGTCGCCCCGGTGGTCCGCGGGGTCGCGTCCGTTCGGCGCAGGACCGTCCTCGGCCGTCCGTGCGGCCGTCTCCCGTTTCGAGGATGTTCCGCTCACGCCTCGCCGACTGCCCCGGACCCGGCGCATCACACCGTGCGGTCCGCGCCGAAACGGGGAACGTGATGCCCGAGACCTGAGGGACGCGAGGAGGAGACATGGGCGGCGACGGCAACAGCGCCTACGGCCACAAGACGTTCAGCCGGTCCCGGAGCCACTTCCGGGACCGGATCACCGCCGACGGCCAAGGCGGCCGGCCGGTCGAGGCCGGACGCTACCGGCTGGTGGTCTCCCGGGCGTGCCCGTGGGCGAGCCGGGCGGTGATCTCCCGGCGGCTGCTGGGCCTGGAGGAGGCGCTGCCGATGGCCGTCGCGGACCCGATCCAGGACGACCGCAGCTGGCGGTTCACGCTGGACCCGGACGGCCGGGACCCGGTGCTCGGCATCCGCTACCTGAGCGAGGCCTACGACCGGCGCGAGACCGGCTACCCGGGCGGGGTGAGCGTGCCCGCGGTCGTGGACGTGCCCAGCGGCCGGCTCGTCACCAACGACTACCAGCAGCTCACCCTGGACCTGGCCACCGAGTGGACGGCCCTGCACCGCGCCGGCGCGCCGGACCTGTATCCGGCCGAGCGGCGCGACGAGATCGACGCGGTGATGGCCGAGGTGTACCGGGACGTCAACAACGGTGTGTACCGGGCCGGGTTCGCCACGCACCAGAAGGAGTACGAGGAGGCCTGCACGGCGGTGTTCCGGCGGCTGGAACTGCTCGGCGAGCGGCTGGCCGGGCAGCGGTATCTGGTCGGTGACACGCTCACCGAGGCGGACATCCGGCTGTTCACCACGCTGGTCCGGTTCGACCCGGTGTACCACGGCCACTTCAAGTGCAACCGCTGGAAGCTGGCGGAGCACCCGGTGCTGTGGGCGTACGCCCGGGACCTGTTCCAGACGCCGGGCTTCGGGGACACGGTCGACTTCGACCACATCAAGCGGCACTACTACCAGGTGCACACCGGCATCAACCCCACCGGCATCGTCCCGCTCGGCCCCGATCTCGCCGGCTGGCTGAGTCCGCACCGCCGCGAGCAGCTGGGCGGCCGGCCCTTCGGCGACGGCACGCCCCCCGGGCCGGTGCCCCCGGGCGAACGGGTGGCCGCCGCCGGACGCCCCGCATGAGGAGGACGTGGCGAGGAAGGAGTCAGACATGGCCAAGTCGAAGAAGAAGAAGCTCCCTCTCGTCTACCAGCCCGTCGGGTTCATGCTCAGCTGGGCGAGCGGCGCGCTGGCCGGTCTCGCCTTCCGCAAGGCCTGGATGGCGCTGCGGCACGAGGAAAACGCGCCCGACGCCCTGGACCAGGACCGCGGCTGGGGCGAGATCCTGCTGGCCGCCGCGGTCCAGGGCGCGATCTTCGCGGCGGTGCGCAGCGCCGTGGACCGCACCGGCGCCAAGGCGATCGCCCGCTCGACGGGGGTGTGGCCGGTGGCCGACAAGGGCGGCCGGGACTGAGGCGACGACCCCGTGGAGTTCTCCGAGCCCGGCCGGCCGGGCGGGGTGGCGTGCACGTCGCCGGCCGGCTGGGCGAGGTGGCGTGCACGTAGCGGCGGAAGGCCGGCCGGACGCCGCCGGAACGCCGCATTCGCACCGGGTCGGCCGAGGCGTGCGTCCGCCCTCCGGCCGGCAACTGCCCGGAGAACTCGGCGAGTTGCTCGGGCTCGGCGCAGCCGGGAGCCACGGCGGCCGCTTTCACCGGTGCCGTGCTTCCTCCCAAGGTGCTTCCCGGCGGATGTCCCGGGCGCCGGATTCAGTCGGCGAGCAGCCACTCCCCGTCGCGCATCAGCTCCCGCCCCGGCAGCTCGCCGGCCTCGCGCCAGGCCTGCACGCGCTGCGGGACGACCCTGAAGTACAGGTAGGGCGTGGCCAGTTCACGGGGGTCGAAGCCGGTCTTGCCGGCGAACACCTCGGCGTCCTCCTCGGGCAGGTCCTCGGGGGTCACCGCCGTCACGGCGCCGTCCACGACGACGACGTCCCGGGTCGGGCCGATGCCGAGGCGGGCCCGGCCGGTGGCGACGAGGTTGCGCCCGGTACGGCTGTCGGCGGGGGTGGCGATCAGCAGGACGGCGCCGTCCCAGACGAAGGACAGCGGTACGAGGTAGGGGGCGGCTCCGTCGGGGCCGGCGGTGGCCACCCAGGCGTCGACGTCGTTCTCCAGCCGGTGCAGGGTGTCCCTCTTGCGCTGCTCGGCGGTGCGGGCGGGCGGCGGGGTCATGGGGTTCGGCCTCCTCTGGGTGCGAGTGCCGTTCAGTGTGGCCGTCGCCCCGCGTCCGCGCACGGATGTGATCAAGGCGTGTCCGGGCGGCGCCGGGACCGGGGCCGAGCGGTCAGCGGGCCTGCTGGAACGTGCGCCGGTAGGCCTGCGGGGACACGCCGATGGCCGCGTGCAGGTGCTGGCGCAGGGAGGCGCCGGTGGCGAAGCCGACCTCGGCGGCGACCTGGTCCACCGGCAGGTCGGTGGACTCCAGCAGGCGCCGGGCGCGGGCCACGCGCTGCTGGATCAGCCAGCGGCCGGGGCTGAGGCCGACCTCGTCGCCGAAGCGGCGGGCGAAGGTGCGCAGGCTCATCCGGGCGTGCCCGGCGAGGTCGGCCAGGGTGAGCGGCTCGGCCAGGCGCTCCAGGGCCCAGGCGCGGGTGGCGGCCGTGCTCGCGGCCCCGCTGACGGGCACCGGCTGCTCGATGTACTGGGCCTGGCCGCCGTCCCGGAACGGCGGGACGACACAGCGGCGGGCGACGCTGTTGGCCAGCTCGCTGCCGTGGTCGGTGCGGACGAGATGCAGGCAGATGTCGACGCCGGAGGCGGCGCCGGCCGAGGTGAGGACGCGGCCGTCGTCGACGAAGAGGACGTCCGGGTCGACCTCGACCTTCGGGAACCGGCGGCGGAACGCGTCCGCGACCTGCCAGTGCGTGGTCGCCCGGCGGCCGTCGAGCAGACCGGCCTCGGCGAGGACGAAGGCCGCCGTGCAGATCGAGACGATCCGCGCGTCCGGGCGGATGCGCGCGAGGGCGGCGGTGACCTCGTCGGGCAGCCGCTCGGGGATGTAGGCGGGCGGCATGGAGGTGACCACCACCGTGTCCGCCGTGTCCAGGATCTCCGGGCCGTGCGCCACCCCGATCGTGAAATCGGCGCTGGTGCGCACCGGGCGGCCGTCGACCGTGCAGGTCAGCACCTCGTAGTGGCCGTCGGCCGCGCCGAGGATGCGGCTGGGGATGCCCAGCTCGAAGGGGTAGACGCCGTCGAGGGCGAGGACGACCACCCGCTCCGGGCGCCGGGTGAGCAGCTGCATGTCAGGCATGGCACGATCCTATCGAAGCGTGGCAATCGTGCCATTGTCCGGACGCGCGAGCCCGGGCAGGCTGGGGGACCATGAGCGATGTGAACACCATGCGAGCCATCAGCCAGGACGTCCTCGGCGGCCCCGAGGTCCTGAAGGACGTGCGGATCGAGCGGCCCGAACCCCGGCCGAACGAGGTGCTGGTCCGGGTGCGGGCCGCCGGGGTGAACCCCACCGACTGGAAGCACCGGGCCACCGGCGGCTTCCTCGGCGAGCCGCCGTTCGTCCTCGGCTGGGACGTCTCCGGCGAGGTTGCCGCGACCGGGGTCGGCGTGGCCGCCTTCCAGCCCGGCGACGAGGTCTTCGGCATGCTGCCCTACCCCTTCGGCCACGGCTCGCACGCCGAGTACGTGATCGTCCCGGCCCGCGCCCTGTGGCACAAGCCGGCCTCGATCGACCACACCCAGGCGGGCGCGCTGCCGCTGGTCTCGCTGACCGCCTGGCAGGCGCTGACCGAGCACGCCGACGTGCGGCCCGGGCAGCGGGTGCTGATCCACGCCGCGGCCGGCGGGGTCGGGCACGTGGCCGTGCAGATCGCCAAGGCGCGCGGCGCGTACGTGATCGGCACGGCGAGTGCGGGCAAGCACGACTTCCTGCGGGAGATCGGGGTCGACGAGCCGGTCGACTACCGGTCCACCGACGTGACCGGGACGGTGCGGGACGTGGACGTCGTCCTGGACACGCTGGGCGGCGAGACGTCCGCGGCGTCGCTGCGCACGCTGCGGCCAGGCGGGACGGTGGTGTCGATCCTGCCGGTGGGTCCCCGGGAGTTCCACGCGGAGGCGGAGCGGCTCGGCGTACGGGCCGTACGGATGCTGGTGGACGCCGACCGGGCCGGGATGCGGGCGGTCGCCGAGCTGGTGGAGGCGGGGAAGCTGAAGGCGACGATCGCCGGGACGTTCCCGCTCGTCGATGCCGCGAAGGCGCACGAACTGGGCGAGACCGGCCGTACGACGGGGAAGCTGGTCCTGCTGGTCGGCTGAACGGTTCCGTGCGACACGCGCCAAACTCGAAGACATATGTCAATCGAACATGCTCAAATTCCTTCCATCGAGGGTAACTTGACGATCGGGGAACCGACGTCGGGGCACGGGTGGGAGGTGAGGCCGAGGTGCGACACGAGCCCGTACCTCTCACCCGGCATCTGCGCGTGTACGCCTACCGTGCGCACACGGTCCTGGAGTTCCGGGGCGAGATCGACATCGCCGCGGCGGCGGAGATCGCCCCGGCCCTGGACCTGGTCACCGGCCGCCCCGGCGCACGGGTCCTGATCGACCTGCGGCCCGTCGAGTTCTTCGACTGCTCGGGCCTGCGCCTGCTGCACCGGGCGCGGGCCCGGGTCCGGGAGAGCGGCGGGCGGCTGCACCTGGTGTGCACGCATCCGCTGACCCTGCGCGTCTTCCGGGTGACCGGCCTGACCCGGCTGCTGCCGCCGTATCCCACGCCGGACGCGGCCCTGGAGCAGGCCGAGGCCGCGTCCGGCTCCCCTGGCGGGTGACCGCCGGTCAGGTGGTCCACGACTCCTCGAACAGGGCGCTGACCGACTCGCCGTTGTGGATGCGCCGCACCGCCTCGGCCAGGGCCGGGGCGATGGAGAGGATGCGCAGCTTGTCGGTGTGCTCTGCCTCGGGGACGGGCACGGTGTTGGTGCACACGATCTCCAGCACGTCCGGCTGCTCGCTCAGCCGCTTGAGCGCACCGGCCGCGAACAGCCCGTGCGTGCAGGCCAGCCGGATGGACCGCGGCCCCGACTCCCTGAGGCGGTCCAGGAGTTCCAGTACGGTGCTGCCCTTGGCGATCTCGTCGTCCAGCACGATGACGTCCCGGTCGGCGACGTCGCCGATGACCGCGTTGATGCTCACCCGGTCGTCCGGGAACCGCTGCTTGGCGCCCGCCGCCACCTGTGCGCCGATCCGCCGGGCGAAGGCGGCCGCCTCCTTGGCGTTGCCGAGGTCCGGGGAGACGACCGTGGTGCGGGACAGGTCGTACTGCCGGAAGTGCGCGGCCAGTTCGCGCAGCGCGTGCAGGTGGTCCACCGGCACCGAGAAGAAGCCGTGCACCTGCGGTGAGTGCAGGGTCATCGCCAGCACCCGGCTCGCGCCCGCCGCCACCATCAGATCGGCGACCAGCCGCCCGCCGATGGAGATGCGGGGCGCGTCCTTCTTGTCGGAGCGGGCGTAGGAGTAGTGCGGCATGACGACGGTGATCCGGGCCGCGGAGGCGCCCCGGGCCGCGTCGCACATCAGCAGCAGCTCCACCAGGTGCTCCTGGACCGGCTTGACCAGCGGCTGGATCAGGAAGACGTCCCGTTCCCGGCAGTTGGCCTGAAGCTGTACCTCCAGACAGTCGTTGGCGAACCGGCTGACCCGCGTCGGGCTGAGCGGCACCCCGAGGTGCGCGCAGACCTCCTGGGCCAGGCCGAGGTGGGCGCTGCCGCTGAAGACGGCGATGTCTCGCACGATCCGCTCCTCGCGTGATCACTCCGGGCTGCCGCGCTCATGCTACTGGCCGGGGCCGCACCGGTAGAGCGTCGGCGCGGTGGCCGTCCTGCCGGCGCCTCCCGCCGGGGACGGGGCCGCGCCGCCGTAGGCCGAGGCCGGGACCTCGGTGCAGGAGGCCCGCACCCAGCCGGTGATCTGCGCGGCGGCCGTCCCGCCGGTGCCGCCGAACAGGAAGCTCGTGCCGCGTCCGCCGCCCAGCAGCACATAGCGGACCCGGCCGGTGTCCACCAGTTGCCGGAAACGGCTCTGCGAGGGGAAGGGCGCCCTGCCGCTGAAGCCCCCGAGGGGCAGGACGCGGGCACCGGACGCCAGGATGTACGGGGAGGCCGTGCTCCAGCTGCCGGACGCGAACACGTAGGTGGCGGAGCCCTGGTGGGCGCGCGTGTAGGCGAGCAGCCCGTGCTGCGCGGCCGTCAGTCTGCCGTCGGAGCCGATGCCGCCGAAACCGCTCCCGCCGCCGGCCCGGACGGTGTCGGTGCCGCCGCGGGACGACTGCGGTCCGAGGGCGCGCCCGTCGGGCCACGCCTTCCGGCTCGTCCGGTGGTGGCCGTGGCCGGATCCGGACGGTCCGACGGCGCCCGCAGCGGTGCCGCGGTACGCGGGGTTGAACACCTGCACCGTCCAGGCGCCCGGCGCGATGAGCAGGGCCGCGAGGGAGACGGCCGGCCCGGCGAGCGCGAGCCGGCCGCCGGCGCGCGGCCGGCCCGGCCGGGTGAGGACCAGCAGGACGACGGCGGCCAGACCCGCCACCGCCACGGCGGGCGCCAGCCACGGCAGGAACGACGGGAA
>NZ_JBLEBI010000019.1:0-72826 GCF_047340315.1 Streptomyces sp. AF1A | reverse complement strand
CTAGTGCCGAGCCGTCCTGCCGCCACCGCCTTCGCCGCCCTGATCAGGCTCGCCGCGGTCGCCGTAGTGATCGCAACCGTCGTCCCCCCAGACCTCGTCGCAGCCGCGACTCGACTGGGGGGCGAACGGGGCGACGTGAGCGGGGGCGGCCGCCGCAGCAGTGACCGTCGCGCCGAGCGCGCCACCGCCGATCAGCAGCGCACCCATGGTGGACGCCGCCAGGAGACACATGGTGTCCAGGAAAGACTTGGTGTGCTGTGCATTCATGGGGCCGTACCTTTCGATCCATCGTCTCGCGCGGGAGACAGAGCGCGAGAACCATGGCCGCCTCCCAGCCAAGCCCTGTCCCCCATGGGGGCGAACCGATCGGCCATCAGGGGACGAGAGCACGGAAACCACCCAGATCCATTGTCGGGCACCACCGGAACCGCATCCAGGCGAGCCCGCCGTCCAAGATCCTCAGCGGCATGAGAGGAGCCGCGGCGAGTTGCCGTCTTCCGTCCGGGCACCGACCACGGCATCGAGGTCAGCGTCCACCGAACGCCTCCTCCGTACGCACGACTTCCCGCCCCAGCGGCATGAGCGAGACCGGAATGAGCTTCAGGTTCGCCCAGCCGAAGGGAATTCCGATGATTGACAGGAACAGGGGGATGCTCGTGATCAGATGCCCCAGCGCGAGCCACCACCCCGCGAAGACGACCCAGATGACGTTGCCGATGAACGACCCCGCCCCGGCGCCCGGCCGCTCCACGGTGGTCCGGCCGAACGGCCACAGTACGAACCCGGCGATACGCAGAGACGCGATGCCGAACGGGATGGTGATGATCAGCACGAAGCAGATCACCGCGGCGACGAGGTAGCCGATCGCCATCCAGATGCCGCAGAAGATCAGCCACAGGATGTTGAGCAGCAGGTTCAACACCTTCATGATCGGCACCTCTCCACGTCACTTCACCGCCACTGTCTGCTGCCACAAGTATCGGCTGCTCAGGCCATCGGGGCAGGATCGCAGCGGCCTTGTGGCGTGATCGGGAACGTTCCGAGACAACTGGTTCAGCGTGACACCTGTGGAGTGAGGGGCGGTCAACCGGTGCCGACAACAGCTCCGTTGGGGAGGTGCCGTACGCAACGACGCGCCACGTCACGTGACATGGTGACCGGCCCGCCACCGCCGTACGCGGTACGCGGCCGCGCCCACGGCGAGTACGCCCGCGCCCACCCCCACCGAGACCGCCGGCAGGGCGAACGCCAGCGTGGCGCAGCCCGCCAGGCCCACCGCCGGAACCACGCGGGAGCGGGGAGCTGTACTGAGCGTCCAGGCCGCGGCGTTCGCCACGGCGTAGTAGGTCAGCACGCCGAAGGAGGAGAAGCCGATCGCGCCCCGCACGTCCACCCACGCGGCCAGCGCGGCGACCACGGCGCCCACAGCCAGCTCGGCCCGGTGCGGTACCCGGAACCGGGTGTGCACGACCGCGAGAACCCGAGGCAGATGGCCGTCCCGCGCCATGGCGAGCGTCGTACGGGAGACCCCGAGGACCAGCGCGAGCAGCGAACCCAGCGCGGCCACCGCCGCTCCCGCCCGCACCACCGGCACGAGCCCCGGCACCCCGGCCGCCCGCACCGCGTCCGCCAGCGGCGCCGTCGCCTGCCCGAGCCGGCTCGGCCCGAGGAGGGCGAGCACCGCGACGGCCACGCACGCGTACACCGCGAGTGTGATGGCCAGGGCCAGGGGGATGGCCCGCGGAATCGTGCGCGCGGGATCCCGGACCTCCTCCCCTAGGGTTGCGATCCGCGCGTATCCCGCGAACGCGAAGAACAGCAGCCCGGCGGCCTGAAGCACCCCGCCGGCCCCCGACGACAGGCCGATGTCCAGCCGTCCGGCGTCGGCTCGCCCCGACGCGAGGCACGCGACCACCACAGCGGCGAGCACGGCCAGCACCACGGCCACGATCACCCGCGTCAGCCACGCCGACTTCTGGATCCCGCCGTAGTTCACAGCCGTCAGGGCGACCACGGCGGCGACCGCCGCCGCATGTGGCTGCCCGGGCCAGACGTACACGCCGACGGTGAGCGCCATGGCCGCGCAGGACGCCGTCTTGCCGACGACGAAGGCCCAGCCGGCGAGGTAGCCCCAAAAGGCGCCCAGTCGCTCCCGCCCGTACACGTACGTCCCGCCCGAGGCCGGGTAGCGGGCGGCGAGACGGGCCGAGGACATGGCGTTGCAGTAGGCCACCACGGCCGCGGCGGCCAGGCCGGGAAGCAGCCCCGAACCGGCCGCGCGGGCGGCGGGCCCCAGCGCGGAGAAGACACCGGCGCCGATCATCGACCCGAGGCCGACGACCACGGCGTCCCGCACACCCAGGGTGCGTCGCAGGGCCGTACCGGTGCCGGTCATGGTTCGCACCCTACTGACGACCGCAACCGGGTAGTGGACCCGTGGCGTCCTCTTCATCGACACGGCACCAAAACGCGCGCAACGGACAGCGAGTCCTCACCGATTTCTCAGGGAGCGGACAGCACGGACAGAGCGCGGAAGGGCAGGTTCGCGGTATGGGCATCATCGGTTGGATCATCCTGGGGCTGCTGGCCGGAGCCATCGCCAAGGTCCTTCTGCCGGGACGCGACCCCGGTGGCTTCATCGGCACGACCCTCATCGGCATCGCGGGCGCGTTCATCGGCGGCTGGATCTCGGCACGCTGGCTGCACCACCCCATCAGCAAGCACTTCTTCGACGGCGCCACCTGGACGGCGGCCATCGGCGGTTCCCTGGTGCTGCTGATCGCCTACCGCATCCTGTTCGGCAACTCGCGCGACTGAGCGCGACCGAGTACGGCACCGGCGGCACGGGCGCCGAGTGCGGCGCCGGGAGCACGGAGGGGTGGGCACCGGGAACGCGGAAGGGTGGGCACCGCTCGGGGGCGCCCACCCTTCCTGCATCGTGGTCCCGCCTCGTGCTCGTGCCTCGCGCCGAAGCCCTGGCGGAGACCTGCCGCTGTCCTGCCGGCGTCCTACCGGTAGTTCACGAACTGCAGTGCGAAGTCGAAGTCCTTGCCCTTCAGCAGGGCGATCACGGCCTGCAGGTCGTCGCGGCTCTTGGAGCTGACCCGCAGCTCGTCGCCCTGGACCTGGGCCTTCACGCCCTTCGGGCCCTCGTCGCGGATGATCTTGGCCACCTTCTTGGCGTTCTCCTGCGAGATGCCCTCCTCGATCGACGCGAAGATCTTGTACTCCTTGCCGGACAGCTGGGGCTCGCCCGCGTCCAGGGCCTTCAGGGAGATACCGCGCTTGATCAACTTGGACTGGAAGACGTCGAGGACTGCCTTCACCCGGTCCTCGGAGTTCGCCTCCATCAGGATCTTGTCACCGGACCACGAGATCGAGGCGCCGACGCCCTTGAAGTCGTAGCGCTGCGAGATCTCCTTGGCGGCCTGGTTGAGGGCGTTGTCGACCTCCTGCCGCTCGACCTTCGAGACGATGTCGAAACTGGAGTCGGCCATGTCCTGTGGCTCCTTGTATCGGGGTGCGTATCGGTGCGTGCCGGCGTGCGCGGCGGCGGCCGCCGGGCCCGGCATCCTGCCGGGCCGCATCCGCACCAGCCTAGCCACACCACGACCCCACGGGAGGAGATCAACCGGGTGGCGAAGCACCCCGGTGCATCGGGTATTGTTTACGTCGTTGCCGGAGAGCACCGCCGAAAGCGGGTTCGATCGGCGGCACCACCCGGCGGTGTGCCCGAGCGGCCAAAGGGAGCAGACTGTAAATCTGCCGGCTCAGCCTTCCCAGGTTCGAATCCTGGCGCCGCCACGCAAGTGAGATCGACCCCTGACCAGTGAGTTTGGTCGGGGGTCGTTCTCGTTGTCGGCTCACGTCAGTCCCCGTCGTTCCCCGGTGTTCCCCGCCCGTTCTGGCACGGTCGTGGCACGTGTCGTGACCTTGATCACTGGCTACCAGGCCCCAAGGACCGTGCGGTGTCGCGGCGCGCCCCTCGATGCGAACTATGGGCACGGAGGTCGCTGAGGTCTGGTGGGCTGGTCAGACTGGCTACTGGGGGCGTGTGCGGTTGGCCCCGGTCGGCATGGTCGCTGTACTTCGCTGCTGCACTGCACAGGCATCTGCGACCATCAACAGCGTGACCGACGACGAGGTGCTGGCGGCTGTCAAGGCCCGCGTTCAGGCAGGACGCCCAACGGACCTGCACGACAGGCTGCTCACGCCGGCACCCGCATCTGCGGAGGCGCTGGCGGAGGCAGAGCGCATCATCGGTTACCCACTCCCGCCTCTGCTCCGCCGCCTCTACACCGAGGTGGCCAACGGCGGATTCGGTCCCTTCGGCGGTATCGAAGGCCTCCGCAACGGATACACGAGCGACGGGCCAGGGATGCTGGAGATCTATCTCCAGTACGACGAGCCCAATCCGTATCCAGAAGAGCAAGCACCACCTTCTCCGCCTCACGGGGTGCTGATGTTCTGCGACCACGGCTGTGCCATGTGGACCATGCTCGACTGCCGCCACCCGGAAGGGCAGATGTGGTGGTGGGACCAGGGAGAGCGACACAAGTGCGACCTGATGCTCCGTGAATGGCTGAGCATGTGGCTCGAAGGGAAGCTTGAGCACGGCATCCCGGGCGACCTCGCGCTGAAGGACGACGAGTCTTGGTACTGGCCCGAGACGGACGGCCACTGAGCACATTGCCACGATGGGTATCGCGGCAGCCTCGGCGGGGTTCTCAATGACCCAGTCAAGCGCAGCTGTCCGGGTCTTGGAGCACCAGTTTGGAAGATCGCGTATGCGGGTGCTGCCCGACCTGTTTTTGATCCGCCGTCAGAGGGTCAGGGTTCGGCCGTCGTCGAGAAGCCGCGACGGCCGCTTTGTAGCGCTCGGGTGCGTTGAAGGCATGCTCTGGTCGGCCTAACCGCTGTGGCGATCAGGTGAGAAGGGCGTACGCCGCGTATCCAGTCACACCCCGAGAAGTTGCCTGTTCGGCATTCTTGAATCAAATCCGCGCTGCCGTTTCATTCACGCTCCCCAGCAACAACACGGCGGCATTCAACAGGACCGGAGAACACATGCGTACCCAAGGGTTCGAGCGGCGTACGTCCTCCCTCCTCACCATCGTGGGGCTGGGCATCGTGATGCCGTTGGCCATGGGAATCACCCCGGCATACGCGCAGGAGGCGCGGCTGGTGGTCGACAAGACCGGGGGGAACTTCGTCCGGGGCGGGGCCGGCCAGTACACCATCACCGTGACCAACACCGGCACGGAGCAGTGGACCCAACCCGCCGGCGTACTCGACAACCTGCCCGCGGGGCTCACCCCCGTAAGCGTCACGCCGTCCGATCCTACCCAGTGGCAGTGCGTACTCTCCTCCGCCACCGCCCCGAATGGATTCTCGTGCGACAGTCAGGGCCCCATTCCGGCTGGCGCGAATTACACCTTCACCTTCAACGTCGCTGTCGCCGCAGATGCTCCATGCTTCGTCACCAACGAGGCGTTGCTCGGCAGCTTCTCAGAAAGCGGCGGAGCAATTCTCGACCGGAAACAGATCACCACGACCATCCCTGGCGGATCCTGCGGCGGGAACGGGGGTAACGGGGGCAACGGAGAAGGCGGATCGCTGCTCCCCATCAACCTGAACGGCGTCTTCACGATGTTCGACAACATCAGCATCAACAACAACATCAAAAGCCCCGGTGCCACCAACTCCACCAACCAGAACTTCACGAACACAACCCACTGAGAACCAACACCCCGTCAGGGCCGCCCTATGGGTGGCCCTGACACGCGGCCGCTCCCGCACCGCCCCTGGCGCCGCCACGTCAGTCGTAATCGGCCCCTGACCAGCACGAATGGTCGGGGATCGATCGCTTTCCCGATCACTGCGACTACCCGCCGCTCCCCATGTTTCTCCGCCTCGTCGGGCATGCAGCGGGCACGGCCCAGCATGGCGCGCCCGGCACGGCCCGGTGACGACCCGTGCGGGGGCGTCGCGGTGCACCTCTCGACGGTCTTCGTCCGCAGTGCCAACCCCATTGGCGCCGAGACCGTCGTCCGGGCGCTCACACGCTGGAACTACCAGGTCCGGCGGGCGACGGCCTAGGAATCTGATTTTTCACGGGGACCGTCGACACCGGCCTAGCGGCGACATGTCTCGGCCGATCGTCCACGGAGGACCGGCGTGGGGTGTTCGGCCCTGAGGTCAGCGTGCCGCCGACCGCGCCGCTGTTTGACCGCGCTCTGGGACCGGCGGGCCGTGACCCGTCATGGCAGCGCCCGGCTGACCGTATGTGAAGGGGGCGCAGGCAGCCCCTTGTGGTCCCGCGGATCGCACCCCACGTGCCGGCCGAGGTGCCCGACCCACGCAGTGCGCGGCACGCTCTGGTCGTCGTACTCGCGTTGACCGCGTGCGCGGTACCGGCCGGGGCGACGCTGCTGTCGGCGATCGGCGAGTGGATCACTGACGCCCCGCCGCGTGTGCTTCGGCGTCTCGGTGTGCGGATCGATCCGTTGGCCGAAAACGCTGCCTGCCCGCGGAGACGACCGGGCGGCTGCCGGCCCGTATCGACGGCGACGCGTCGGACCAGGCGGTGGACCGCCGGCGGGGCTCTACGGAATCTTCACAAGTTCGCCTCGCGCGTGCGAGAGTCCGCCCATGACTGACATAGGCGGACGACGCAAGCTCGGTGCCCTCGTTGGCGTATGCATCGCAGGAGCCCTGCTGCCCGGCATCACCCTGGGTGCGCAAGGCATGGATGTGCTGCTCTCACTCGTGATCGCGGCCCTCGTGGTCGTGGGCCTCACCCAGCTCGTCTACGTCGGCCCGTCCGCCCGTGTCCCGGCCCCGGCCCTGCTGGCCTTCGGCCTGGCCGGATTCGTACAGGACTCGCTCATCTGGTGGCTGCTGTCCTGGCTGGGCGGAAAGGTCTCCGCGCTGGAGGTCGAGGGCTTCGGCACGATCCTGCTTGCGGGATTGATCACGCGCGTCTCGATCCTCGCGTTCTCCCTGATCGGGACGGAGGCGACGGCGGACTGACGACCCTGCGAGGCCACCCCGGCCGCCCCGCAGTACGGCAAGCCGCCACTCTGGCGAGCGGGCGGCGCAGCGACTTTGGCCGGGAGTCCCTGACCGGGTCAAGGCGGTGAGCCGTCCTCAGCCGGTGAGATCCCGCCGCTGTGGTCGGTGATGGCTACGCTCCCGGCATGGACGTTCATGTGGAGATCACTCGTGCAGCGACTCCGGAACTTGTCGAAGCCTTCGGCCGGCTTCTGCCGCAACTGTCGTCGACGGCCAAGCCCCTCGACTTCGAAGCGGTCGAGCGGATGGTGACCTGTGATGCCAACACCGTGCTCGTCGCCCGGACTTCCAAGGCGATCGTCGGCACCCTGACTCTGGTGCTGTTGCCGTTGCCGTCCGGGGTGAGGGGCCGCGTCGAAGATGTGGTCGTCGACAGTTCCGCGCGGGGGCGGGGCGTCGCTGGACTCCTCATCCAGGAGGCCCTGCGCATCGCCGAGCAGGCGGGCGCCCGGACTGTGGACCTCACCTCCCGGCCGGATCGCGCGGCGGCGAACAGGCTGTACGAACGCCTCGGCTTCCAGGCCAGGCAGTCGACGGTCTTCCGCTTCGCGTTCGACGGGTAAGGGCCTCGGCAGGGCTCGACCGGTCGAGCCCTCCGGGTAAGGGGCGCAGGCCGGTGGCGCCCTCGGAACTGAGGGCTCACCGCGGGTCTGAGCCGGGCGTCCCCGGGGGCGCGTCGCGGGCGACTCGGTGTACGGCTCGCCGCCCCGCGCCCCGGCGACCCGGGCGCAACTCCTCGCAAACCGTGCGTCAGTTCGCTGTCGCGGTGGTGTGATGCGGGCGGTTGTGCACCAGGAGTGCGGAGGAGAGCGCCGCGCACAGGAATACGACGGCGACGACGGCCATGCCCGCGTGCACCCCGGAGGTGAAGGCGTCGCCGACCGCGGCCGTCACGCTCGGCGGCGCCGCATCGCGGGTGCTGCCGGTGGAGACGGCGTGCTCGACGGCGGGCCAGGCCGCTCGGGGTACGTGGTGGGCATCGAGCCGGGCCGGCAGCTGGGACTGGAGCCGGCCGGCGAGGAGCGCGCCGAGAAGGGAGGAGCCGGTGACGGATCCGATCTGGCGGAAGGCGTTGACGGCTCCGGAGGCCATGCCGGCGCGTTCGTGGGAGACGCTGACCAGGGCCGCCGCGGTGCTCGGCGCGGCCACCATCCCGCAGGCGGCACCGAAGAGGACGTACAGCCACCACACCTGGGAATAGGGGGTGTTGGGCGACACGGTGACTAATCCGGCGCTGGCGGCGGCTCCGACGAGGAAGCCCAGGGTGAGCGGGAGCTTGAAGCCGGTGCGGCGGATCAGCCGGCCGGTCGCGTAGGCGACGACGACGTAGACGCCGAAGAAGGCCAGCAGACGCCACCCCACGTCCAGGGCGGACAGGCGCTGGACGCGCTCGTAGAAGAGCACGGACAGGATGGCCACGCCGGTGAAGCCGAACAGGGAGACGGCTGCGACGAACATGGCGGCGCTGAACGACCTCGAGCGGAACAGCGTCATGTCCAGCATGGGCGCACCGCCGGCCTGGAGATCGTCGGCACGCGGGCGGTGCTGCTGATCATGCGAGAGGCGTTCTTCGGCACCCGCCGGTTCGACGACTTCGCGAAGCGGGTGGGGATCGGCGAACCCGCCGCCGCGGCGCGTCTGAAGGAGCTGACCGCCGCGGGACTCCTTGAGCGCGTCCCCTACCGGGAGCCCGGCCAGCGGACCCGGCATGCCTACCAATTGACCGCGAAGGGCAGGGACTTCCTGCCGGTGCTCGTGGCGCTGCGGCGATGGGGCGATGCCTGGGCCGCAGGCGAGCAGGGCCCCCGGTCGTTCTGCGCCACAAGGAATGCGGTGCCGAGGTGCATGCCGTGCTCCGGTGCGACGAGGGACACGACGTGCGGCTCGGGGACTCGTTCGTCGACGCCGGCCCGGGTCTCATCCGTGTCGGCCCGGACGGCGACTGAGGCCGAAGACGGGCGGGGGTCCCGACTTTGATGGTGGGCGGGGTCCTGAGCCCGATGGTGGCCTGAGGGCTCCTGAGCCTGATGGTGGGCGGAAAGGCCCCTGAGCCCGATGGCGGCCGGACGTCCTCCAAGTCCGACGGTGACCGGCGGGCCGCTGAGTCCAATGCGGCCGAACGTCCCCCGAATCTGCGGCCGGCGGGCCCCTGAGTCCGACGGCGCGCGGAAAGCCCCTGAGCCCGATGGTGGTGCCGAACGCTCCCTGAGCCCGATGACGGCCGGCGGGCCTGGCGGGGTGACGGCGGTAGGCGGCCGGGTCGGTCAGGCCCGGGGGCGTGCCGACGGTCCCGGGCGGGTACGGGCCTGCGGCGGCGTCAGCGGTCCGTGGTCCTGCCCGCAGACGATCACTGCCCGGACCGGTTCGCCGCAGTCCGCATGGCGCACCTCCAGCGGCGGCCCCTCGGGGTCCGCGGTGTACCGGTCACCCCACTGCTTGAGGGCGATCATCGCGGGCCACAGGTCCCAGCCCTTGCGCGTGAGCCGGTACTCGTGCCGGGTGCGGCTGCCCGGCTCGCGGTAGGCGGCGGTCTCCAGGATTCCGGCGGCCACCAGCTTGCGCAGCCGGTCCGCCAGCACGGCCTCGGACAGCCCGATGTGCCGCCGGAAGTCGTCGAAACGCCGGACGCCGTTCATGGCGTCCCGAAGCAGCAGCAACGACCACTTCTCGCCGACCAGGTCCAGCGTCCGCTGGACGGTGCAGTTCTCGGTGCTCGTCTCCAGCCAGCTCATGCACCCATCCTAGGCTGGCTTCGATATTGACAGCCAGAGGTGGGCCCACCTAGTTTCGATGTATGAAGTCAGAGCAGCAGGGAGCGGGTATGGGCAGGTCACGGACGTTCGACTGGGAAGACCCCGCCGTCTCCGCCGGAGCCGTTCCCCATCACAGCGGTCTCGACTTCCTGCGCGAGATCCTGGCCGGGCGGCTGCCCGCCCCGCCCATCGCCGCCACCCTGGGCTTCACCCTCGAGGAGGCCGAACACGGCCGGGCGGTCTTCGTGATGGTGCCGGGCGAAGAGCACTACAACCCGATCGGCAGTGTCCACGGCGGCGTCTACGCCACGCTCCTGGACTCGGCGGCCGGCTGCGCGGTGCAGTCCGTGCTGCCGCAGGGCATGGGTTACACCTCGCTCGACCTGACCCTGAAGTTCCTGCGCCCGATCACCGTCGACACCGGGAAGGTCCGCGCCATCGGCACCGTCCTGAACGCCGGCCGCCGCACCGCCCTCGCGCAGGCGGAACTCCGTGACCCCGAGGACCGGCTGCTGGCGCACGCCACCAGCAGTTGCATGCTCTTCCCGGTTCAGCCCCGCTGACCGTCACGGACCGCGCGACGACGGTGAGGGCCGGATGCCGGATGGATGTGTCGCCCACCCCGTGTGCCGGAGGCCGGAGGATTCACTAGAATCGAACGTGTGAACGATAACCGTCCGCTGACGCGTGTCGGCATCCCGCGCTTCGCCCGCCGCGTCGTCGCACAACAGCCCGCCGGGCAGCTCGCCCTGATGGACCGGTGGATCGCGGACGAGCAGCGCCGTGAGGGCGCACGGCAGCGCCGCCTCGCCCGCGGGGAGGCCGCACCGGACGGGCTGATCGAGCGCGGTCCGAACGGCCCGAACGCCGTGTACGTCCATGTCGGCCCCCGCTCCGGCGCCGGGCGCCGCGCCGCGGGGGCCGGCCCTGACCAGGCGGTACGGGCGCTCACCGACGGTGGTGCCCCGGCATGCCCGCTGCGTCGGCCGGACACCGTGCCGGGAAACCTCGCATGACCGGCCCGGGTGCGGGTCCGGCCGGTCCGGACGATGCTGGAGCCATGGCCGGGAAACGACCCATCATCGTGCACGTACCCTCCCCGACCGGTGGCCGGCGGGTCCGGGTGGACGGCGAGATCCTGGGCCTCGCCTACAACGTGCGGGACCTGGTCGAGTTCCTTCGCCGAGCCGGGCTGGAGATCGAGCCGGAGCAGGTGGCCGACTCGCCGCTGATCGACTGGCGCGGGGTGGGGCCGGACCGATGGGAAGCGGAGACGCGCACGTGACGGCGAGGGCGGTGCCGCCATCGCCCGGGTGCGGGCACACTGACGGCATGCCGTCCCGACGCAGAACCTGCCCCGTGTGCCGACGCGACATCGCCGTCGTGGCGGGCCGCTTCGCGCGCCACGACCCGCCCGGGGCGCGGGAGAACGGGGAACTCGTCTCCTGCGCCGGGTCGCGCCGGCCTGCGCAACTCGGCGCGGTCCAGCCGTCGTTGGACGGGTACGCCGTGGCGGACTTTCCCGGGCAGCTGCGCCTCTTCTGAGCGAGAGGGAGCCGTCGAGCGCTGACGGAACTTGTCGGTTGCGAGGGGCTGTTGAGTTGTTGGGACCTTCTGGTTCCTGAGTTCTGAAGGAGCGGCAGCGGTTCTGCTCCTCCAACGACCGTACGGGCCTCTCAGTTCCCGGCCACCGACTTCACCGCGACCGACACCGGCGTCGAACCGCTGATCAGCTCCAGCGTCAGGCCGGCCGTGGCCGAGGTGTCCACCAGCTCCGCGAGGACGGCCGCCACGTCGTCCCGCGGCACGGTGCCGCGCCCGGTGTGCGCCTCCAGCCGGACCAGGCCCGTCCCCGCGTCGTTCGTCAGCGACCCGGGGCGCAGGATCGTCCAGTCCAGGGCCTCCTGGCGGCTGACGTACGCGTCGGCCTCGCCCTTGGCGCGCAGATACACGTCGAAGACGTCGTCGCCCCGGTGCGCGGGGTCCGCGCCCATCGAGGACACCACGATGAAGCGGCGCACGCCGGCGCGGACGGCCGCGTCCGCGAACAGCATCGCCGCGCCCTTGTCCACCGTCTCCTTGCGCGCCCTTCCACTGCCCGGGCCCGCACCCGCCGCGAAGACCGCCGCGTCCGCGCCCTGCAGATGCGCCGCGACGCCCTCCACGGAGGCGGACTCCAGATCGAGCAGAACGGGCTCGGCACCGGCCGCCCGGAGGTCGTCACCCTGCTCGGCCTTGCGGATGATGCCCGCGACCTCGTCCCCGCGCGCGGAGAGCAGTCGCTCCAGCCGCAGCGCGATCTGACCATGACCACCAGCGATGACAATGCGCATGTTTCCGACCGTACGCCCGAAGAGCCGTGTCCGCCGCATCAGTTAACCGGCGCGGCCGTCACCGCGCCGGCCCTGTACGGGTCCCGCACCGGGCCCACGGTCGTGGACCCGCGCGGGCCGTCGTAATGGCGTGCGTGCGCTGAGCCGTCGCACCGACGGACGCGCGCCGGGCCGTCGCACCGGCGTGCGTGAGCGCTGGGCCGTCGCACCGGATGACGCGCGCCGGGCTGTCGCACTGGCGTGAGTGCGCTGGGCCCACGTACTGGCGTGACTGCGCCGGCCCCACGTACTGGCGCAGGTGCGCTGAGCGCGCGCGCCGGCGTACACCGGCGCCGAATCGAGGCGACAGGCGCGCTCTCGGCGGCGCCTGCCCCGCCGAGAGCCGCAGGCGACCGGCGCGCACGCCTCCACCACGCCGGCCGCGACCCGAGCAACCGCCCCTACGACAGCTCCCCCCGCCCCTGTCGCGGCAGCTCCAGTTCCGCGGCCGCCGCCGAGTGGCAGTACTCGCGGACCGCGCTCGTGCGGGCCACCACCCGGCCCCGGTGCACGACGATGCGGCTGTAGGCCAGGGAGAGAGCGCTGGTCAGGTGGTCGCCGCGCACGGCCAGGAGCTCGGCCGGGAAGCCCGCCTCCACACGGACCTCCGGCAGGCCCAGGACCGCGCGGGCCGAGGCGCTCACGGCGTCGTAGGCGTCCTCCGGGCGCAGGCCGTGCGCGGAGGCCAGGAGGTAGGCCGCCTCGAGGGGGTCGCCGCGGCCGACGGGGTTCGAGACGTCGCGCAGGGCGCCGCTGCCGGCGGCCACCCGGACTCCGGCCGCGCGCAGCAGCCGTACCGGCGCCATCCCCCGGCGGTCGGCGCCGCCGCAGCCGCCCTGGGGCAGGCAGACCACCGTCACCCCCGCCGCCGCGAGCTGGTCCGCGGCGCGGGAGGCGGCCTCGACGGGCAGGCGCGCGAGCCTGGCGCACGGTCCGATCGTCACGCCGGGGCGCAAACCGCCCGCCATGGCGGCGAGCCGGGACAGCCGGGCCGGGTCGCCGGCGTCGGTGTGCAGGTCGACCGGGCAGCCGTGCTCGGAGGCCATCTCAAGGACCGCCTCCACGTAGCCCGTGGGATCCGGGTCGAGATCCGGGCAGCCGCCCACCACCGAGGCGCCCATCTTCACCGCGTCCCGCAGCATGGCGAGCCCGTCGGCGCCGGCCGCCCCGGTCAGCAGCCGGGGCGTCGCCACCGCCGTCAGCTCGGCGAGGCCGCGCAGCGACCGGCGGGCCTGCAGGACGGCGCCCAGCGCGCCGAGGCCCTGGACGTCGCCCACGCGCACGTGCGCGCGTACCGCCGTCGCGCCGTGCCCGAGCTGGAGCAGGACCGACTCGGTCGCCCGGCGCTGGATGTCCTCGGGGGCGCAGGAGGCCGGACCCGGGGACTCGCCGGAGAGCGCGGTGTCGCCGTGGGCGTGCGGCTCGGCGGGGGCGGGCAGGAGCAGGTAGCCGCTCAGGTCGACGCGGGTGACACCCGGCCGGGGCGGGCCCGCCGCGAGGCTGCCGGCGGTGCCCACCGCCTCGATGCGCCCGCCGCACAGCCGCACGTCCACCGTCCGGCCGTCGGTGAGCCGCGCCCCGCACAGCAGGTGAGCGGCCGGGTCGGACTGGCCCGAGGACCCCGACGAGTTCGACGGCGGGTGCGGCTGCGGCTGGCTGTCGGGCATCGCGCTCCAGGGTCGGTGGCCGGGGCGGTGGGGGCTCGGGGCGCGCCGGCGTTTTCGAGCCGTCCGCGGCCCTCGTCGCCCCAAGATCACACAGAGCGAGTCGAGCCTAGGGTGGCGACCCGCGCAGGGCGCGGAGGAGCGCAATAGTCGTACCGGCGTGGTCCGCCCTCGGGGGTACGCGCCTCACTCCGCGCGCGCGTGCCCGCGCCTGGCGCCGCCCGTCCGGCACCGCTCCTGGGGCTCAGGAGGCGGCGGAGATCCGGGGTCGGCGGGCCGCGGCGGGCGCGGCGATACGGATTTGGGTGAACGGCGGCGGACCGTGTAATGTCTTCATCGCTCGCCCCAATAGCTCAGTCGGCAGAGCGTCTCCATGGTAAGGAGAAGGTCAACGGTTCGATTCCGTTTTGGGGCTCTGATGTGAGAGGTACCCGTCGCAAGGCGGGTCCGATCTCATCAAAGCGGTGTAGCTCAGTCGGTAGAGCAAGCGGCTCATAATCGCTGTGTCACCGGTTCAAGTCCGGTCACCGCTACTGACAGTAGCCGATTGCGGGGTCGGTCCTTCGATCGGCTACTCTTTCTTGCGTTGAATCAGTCCACCCGTTCGTCATAGGAGCACTCACGTGGCTGCCACCGACGTCCGCCCGAAGATCACGCTGGCCTGCGTGGAGTGCAAGGAGCGGAACTACATCACCAAGAAGAACCGGCGTAACAACCCGGACCGTCTTGAGATGAAGAAGCACTGCCCGCGTTGCAACGCGCACACCGCGCACCGCGAGACGCGATAAAAGGCTCGATCACGAGGCCGTCCCCTCCGGGGGGCGGCCTCGTGGCGTTTCGCCGGCCGCTTCCGGCTAGTTTGGGCCCATCACAGCAGACATCAGGAGGTGCCGGGCCATGGCGCTCGACCAGTCCTTCGTGGGACGGACCTATCCGCCCACCGCGCCCTACGAGGTGGGTCGGGAGAAGATCCGCGAGTTCGCCGAGGCCGTGGGGGAGACCAACCCGGTCTACACGGATCCCGAGGCCGCCAAGGCGTACGGGCACCCCGATGTGATCGCCCCGCCCACCTTCGTGTTCTCCATCACCTTCCGCGCCGCCGGGCAGGTCGTGGAGGACCCGCAGCTCGGCCTGGACTACAGCCGCGTGGTGCACGGCGACCAGAAGTTCGCCTACAGCCGCCCGGTGCGCGCCGGCGACCGGCTGACCGTCACCTCGACCATCGAGGCGATCAAGTCCCTCGCGGGCAACGACATCCTGGACATCCGCGGTGAGGTGCACGACGAGGCGGGCGAGCACGTCGTGACCGCCTGGACCAAGCTCGTGGCCCGCGCGGCCGAGGAGGCGTGAGCACCTGATGACGGCGAACATCGCGTACGACGACATCGAGGTCGGCACCGAACTGCCGGCGCAGACCTTCCCGGTGACCCGCGCCACGCTCGTGCGCTACGCGGGCGCCTCCGGCGACTTCAACCCCATCCACTGGAACGAGAAGTTCGCCAAGGAGGTGGGCCTGCCGGACGTCATCGCGCACGGCATGTTCACCATGGCCGAGGCGATCCGCGTGGTCACCGACTGGACCGGGGACCCCGGTGCGGTCGTGGAGTACGGCGTCCGGTTCACCAAGCCCGTCGTCGTGCCGAACGACGACAAGGGCGCCGTGATCGAGGTCAGCGGCAAGGTCGCGGCCAAGCTCGACGACAACACCGTGCGTGTGGACCTGCTGGCGACCAGCGGCGGCCAGAAGGTGCTGGGCATGTCGCGCGCGGTCGTACGACTGGCCTGACGGGTCGGTTCAAGAACCGGGTAAGGGGTGTCCTCCAGGGCGAGGCGCCCCTTACGCGTGCCGTAGCGGTCACGCCGAGGGACCCCCGCCACGTGCGTGGTGGAGCACCGATCGCCGTCTCGTAGTCTTGGGGCCGTGCAGGTACTCCACGACGCCCCCCTTGCCCCGCTCACCACCTTCCGGCTGGGCGGTCCCGCGGCGCGGCTGGTCACCGCCGTCACCGACGCCGAGGTGATCGACGCCGTCCGCGAGGCCGACGACAGCGGGACGCCCCTGCTGGTCGTCGGCGGTGGATCGAACCTGGTCATCGGCGACAAGGGCTTCGAGGGCACCGCCCTGCGCATCGCCACCCGAGGCGTCGAACTGCGCGGTACGACGCTTGAGCTGGCGGCGGGGGAGGTGTGGACGGACGCCGTGGCCCGCACCGTCGAGGCCGGGCTCGCCGGGGTCGAGTGCCTGGCCGGCATCCCCGGATCGGCGGGTGCCACGCCGATCCAGAACGTCGGCGCCTACGGCCAGGAGGTCTCCTCCACCATCACCGAGGTGATCGCCTACGACCGCCGCGCCGGCGAGACCGTCACGCTGACGAACGAGGAGTGCGCCTTCTCCTACCGCCACAGCCGCTTCAAGGCCGACCCCGAGCGCTACGTCGTACTCCGGGTCCGCTTCGAGCTGGAGGACGCGGACGGGCTGTCGGCGCCCGTGAAGTACGCCGAGGCGGCCCGCGCGCTGGGCGTCGAACCGGGCGACCGGGTGCCGCTGGCCGACGCGCGCGCGACCGTGCTGAAGCTGCGCGCCGGCAAGGGCATGGTCCTCGACCCCGAGGACCACGACACCTGGTCGGCCGGGTCCTTCTTCACCAACCCGATCCTCACCGAGGAGCAGTTCACCGCGTTCCACGCGCGCGTGCGCGAGCGGCTCGGGGACGGCGCCGAACCCCCGGCCTACCCGGCGGGGGAGGGCCGTACGAAGACCTCCGCGGCCTGGCTGATCGACAAGGCGGGGTTCACCAAGGGCTACGGCGCCGGGCCCGCCCGCATCTCCACCAAGCACACGCTCGCCCTGACCAACCGCGGCGACGCCACCACCGACGACCTGCTGGCCCTGGCCCGCGAGGTCGTCGCCGGAGTGCGCGAGGCGTTCGGGATCACCCTGGTCAACGAACCGGTGATGGTGGGCGTCGGCCTGTAGGGCCGGCCAGGGGCTAGTACGCCACGCCCACGCCCTGCTTCACCGTTCCCTCGTCGTCGATCATCGCGAGCATCGCGTGCGCGACGTCCGCGCGCGCGATGAAGCGGCCCTTGCGCGGGAAGCCGCCCACGACGGTGCGGTAGCGACCGGTGAGCGGCTTGTCCTGCAGGCGCGGCGGCCGGACCGACGTCCAGTCCGTGCCGCTGCGGGCCAGGTCGGCCTCCATCTCCCGCAGGTCGGCGTAGACGTCCTTCAGGAGTGCGGACACCAGCGTCCGCATGGCGCGGTCCAGCGGGCCGTCGTCCCGCGGCTCGGGCCCGACCGGACCGGCGCTGACCACGAGCAGCCGTCGTACGCCTTCCGCGTCCATGGCGCGCAGCACCGTACGGGTCAGCCGGGTGGCGACCCCGGCGTCCTGGCGGCTGCGCGGGCCCAGACCGGACAGGACGGCGTCCCGGCCCCGGACCGCGCCCCGCAGTTCCTGCGGATCGGTCAGGTCGGCGCGCACGACGTCGAGGCGGTCGCCGGTGACGGCGAGCCGGGCCGGGTCCCGTACGACGGCCGTGACCCGGTGACCCGCGTCCAGCGACTGACGGACGAGCTCCCGGCCGATGCCGCCGGTCGCCCCGAAGACGGTGAGCTTCATGGGCACTCCCGTGTGTGGTGGGGTGGGTGAGTGTTCACTCACCCTGCAGTTCCCCCTAGAGTGGGTAAGCGCTCACCCACTCGTCAAGGGATTGGACGTACTTATGGAGCAGAGGCCCGCGCGCGTGCGCATCCTCGACGCCGCCCACGAGCTGATGCTCACCGTCGGACTTGCCCGCACCACCACCAAGGAGATCGCCCGCGCGGCCGGCTGCTCCGAAGCGGCCCTCTACAAGTACTTCGCCAGCAAGGAGGAGCTGTTCGTGCGCGTGCTCGCCGAACGGCTGCCCCGGCTCACCCCCCTGCTCAGCAGCCTCACCGCCGAACCGGGCCGGGGCACGCTGGAGGAGAACCTCACCGAGATCGCCCGCCAGGCCGCCCTCTTCTACGAGCAGAGCTTCCCGATCGCCGGCTCCCTGTACGCCGAGACCCAGCTCAAGCGGCGGCACGACGACGCCCTGCGCAGGCTCGGCTCCGGCCCGCACAAGCCCATCCACGACCTGGACGCCTACCTCCGCGCCGAACAGGTCGCCGGCCGCGTCCGCGCCGACGCCGACACCTTCGCGGCCGCCTCCCTCCTGCTGGGCGCCTGCGCACAACGGGCCTTCGCCTACGACGCCACCGAGACGGGGGAGCGCCCGCCGGTCGACGACTTCGCCGCACGACTCGCCAGGACGCTGCTGGCCGGCATCACCGCGGCCGACGACGGTGGCCGGCCCCGGCCCTGACGTCCTGAGCGGAGTGGGAACAGCGGGGCGGCCCCGCAGCCGCCCGCCTCAGCCGGCCGGGCGTGTCAGCCAGGTGTCCACGCCGGCCAGGAGCCGCGCCTTGACGTCCTCGGGTGCGGCCGATCCGCGGACCGACTGGCGGGCCAGCTCCGCGAGTTCGGCGTCCGAGAAGCCGTGCGCCTGCCGGGCGATCTCGTACTGCGCGGTCAGCCGGGAGCCGAACAGGAGCGGGTCGTCGGCGCCGAGCGCCATCGGCACGCCGGCCTCGAAGAAGGTGCGCAGCGGCACGTCCTCCGGCTTCTCGTAGACGCCGAGCGCCACGTTCGAGGCCGGGCAGACCTCGCAGGTCACCTGCCGGTCGGCCAGCCGCTTCAGCAGCCACGCGTCCTCCGCCGCGCGCACCCCGTGCCCGACCCGCGAGGCGTGCAGGTCGTCCAGGCAGTCCCGGACCGAGGCCGGACCGGTCAGCTCGCCCCCGTGCGGGGCCGACAGCAGGCCGCCCTCGCGCGCGATGTGGAAGGCCCGGTCGAAGTCACGCGCCATGCCACGCCGCTCGTCGTTGGAGAGCCCGAAGCCGACCACGCCCCGGTCCGCGTACCGCACCGCGAGGCGGGCGAGCGTGCGGGCGTCCAACGGGTGCTTCATGCGGTTGGCGGCCACCAGGACGCGCATGCCGAGGCCGGTCGCCCGGGCGGCGGTGTCCACCGCGTCCAGGATGATCTCCAGCGCCGGGATCAGCCCGCCCAGCCGGGGCGCGTACGACGTCGGGTCCACCTGGATCTCCAGCCAGCCCGAGCCGTCCTTCAGGTCCTCCTCGGCGGCCTCCCGGACCAGTCGCTGGATGTCCTCCGGCTCACGCAGGCAGGAGCGCGCCGCGTCGTACAGCCGCTGGAAACGGAACCAGCCCCGCTCGTCCGTCGCCCTGAGCTTGGGCGGCTCGCCGCTGGTCAGCGCCTCCGTCAGCGCCTCGGGCAGGCGTACGCCGTACTTGTCGGCCAGCTCCAGCAGGGTGCCCGGCCGCATCGAGCCGGTGAAGTGCAGGTGCAGATGGGCTTTCGGCAGCTCAGAGAGATCACGTACACGCTCCATTCCCAGATCCTGCCGCACGGCCCGGGCGTCCCGGTAGCCGTTTCCCCGTACGTGGTCTTGCTCGCACACACCAGCGGGCCGCCTCCCCGAGGGGAAACGGCCCGCTGGTGTGTGCGTGGGTCGCGGAACGGGGGCCTCAGTCCCGGGCCTCCGCCAGCAGCTTCTGGATGCGGCTCACGCCCTCGACGAGATCCTCGTCACCGAGCGCGTACGACAGCCGCAGGTAGCCCGGCGTGCCGAAGGCCTCGCCCGGGACCACCGCGACCTCGGCCTCCTCCAGGATCAGCGCGGCCAGCTCGACCGAGTTCTGCGGGCGCTTGCCGCGGATCTCCTTGCCGAGCAGGGCCTTGACCGACGGGTAGGCGTAGAAGGCGCCCTCGGGCTCCGGGCAGACCACGCCGTCGATCTCGTTGAGCATCCGCACGATCGTCCTGCGGCGGCGGTCGAAGGCCTCGCGCATCGTCGCCACGGCCTCCAGATCACCGGAGACGGCGGCCAGGGCGGCGACCTGGGCCACGTTGGAGACGTTCGAGGTCGCGTGCGACTGCAGGTTGGTCGCCGCCTTGACCACGTCCTTGGGGCCGATGACCCAGCCCACGCGCCACCCGGTCATGGCGTACGTCTTCGCCACGCCGTTGACCACGATGCACTTGTCGCGCAGCTCGGGCAGCAGCGCCGGCAGGGACACGGCGGTGGCCTCGCCGTAGACGAGGTGCTCGTAGATCTCGTCGGTGAGCACCCACAGGCCGTGCTCGAGGGCCCAGCGGCCGATCGCCTCGGTCTCGGCCTCGGAGTAGACCGCGCCGGTCGGGTTGGAGGGGGAGACGAAGAGCACGACCTTGGTCCTCTCCGTGCGCGCCGCTTCCAGCTGCTCGACCGAGACCCGGTAGCCGGTCGTCTCGTCGGCCACGACCTCGACCGGGACACCGCCCGCCAGGCGGATCGACTCCGGGTACGTCGTCCAGTACGGCGCCGGGACGATGACCTCGTCGCCCGGGTCGAGGATCGCGGCGAACGCCTCGTAGATGGCCTGCTTGCCGCCGTTGGTGACCAGGATCTGCGAGACGTCGGGCTCCCAGCCGGAGTCGCGCAGCGTCTTGGCGGCGATCGCGGACTTCAGCTCGGGCAGGCCGCCGGCCGGCGTGTAGCGGTGGTACTTCGGGTTCCTGCAGGCCTCGACGGCCGCCTCGACGATGTAGTCCGGGGTCGGGAAGTCGGGCTCGCCGGCGCCGAAGCCGATCACCGGACGCCCGGCGGCCTTCAGGGCCTTGGCCTTGGCGTCCACGGCGAGGGTGGCGGACTCGGAGATCGCGCCGACTCGGGCGGAGACCCGGCGCTCGGTGGGAGGGGTTGCAGCGCTCATGGACCCATGGTTTCAGACCGGAAATCCCCCCGGCATGCGGGTTTCACAGACTGAACAGCAAGGGGTCGGGTCGTGAACACGGATCCGAATCCGGCGCCCGGCCAGGACGATCTTTGGCCGGGTGCAGCCGGACGGGCACTTTCTGTTCGACGCCGGGCCGCGGACCACGTACACTCTCACCTCGTTGGCCTCCAGCAGCCGCCGCCGCAGCCGGTGCACACCGAGCATCCGGCCGGATGCGGTACGTTGGGGGACATACAAAGGGTCGTAGCTCAATTGGTAGAGCACTGGTCTCCAAAACCAGCGGTTGGGGGTTCAAGTCCCTCCGGCCCTGCTACACACACCGCCAGGATGTGTGCGTATGTACGTACAGCAATGCACCGCCGTGCGGCTCAGAAACCGGGCGCGGCACGGCCACGACCCGGGACCAGGTGAGGACAATGACGGACGCCGTGGGCTCCATCGACACGCCTGATGCCCAGGACCAGGTGCCCGAGAAGAAGGCCCGCAAGGGCGGCAAGCGCGCCAAGAAGGGCCCGCTGAGGCGTCTCGCCACCTTCTACCGCCAGATCATCGCGGAGCTCCGCAAGGTCGTCTGGCCGACGCGTAACCAGCTGACGTCGTACACCACCGTGGTGATCTTCTTCGTCGCCATCATGATCGCGCTGGTGACCGTGATTGACTATGGGCTCAACCACGCGGCCAAGTACGTCTTCGGCTGAGCCAAGAGCGAAGGGCGCCGTGGCACCGGCGCCCGTTTTCGCATGTTCCACCACCATGTATCCAGGAAGAAGCAGCCATCGTGTCTGACCCGAACCTGAACGACGACGCCACCGAGTCTCGCGGGAACGCTGCCGAGATGGTGGACGACGAGCTCGACATCGTCGAGGGCGCGGACGAGCAGGACGAGTTCGAGGCTGCCGAGGCCGAGGCGGGCGAGCCGGCCGAGGTTGCCGCGCTGCACGTCGAGGACGAGGGCGACGAGGCCGGCGCCGAAGCCGAGAGCGCCGAGGCCGCCGAGAGCGCCGAAGCCGAGGGCGCCGAGAGCGCCGAGGCCGCCGAGGAGGAGCCGTCCGAGCCGGTCGACCCGGTCGAGGCCCTGCGCGAGGAGCTGCGGTCCCTGCCCGGCGAGTGGTACGTCATCCACACCTACGCCGGTTACGAGAACCGCGTGAAGACCAACCTGGAGCAGCGCGCTGTCTCGCTGAACGTCGAGGACTACATCTTCCAGGCCGAGGTGCCGCAGGAAGAGGTCGTCCAGATCAAGAACGGCGACCGCAAGACGATCAAGCAGAACAAGCTGCCGGGCTACGTCCTGGTCCGCATGGACCTGACCAACGAGTCCTGGGGCGTCGTCCGCAACACCCCGGGCGTCACCGGCTTCGTCGGCAACGCCTACGACCCGTACCCGCTGACCCTGGACGAGATCGTCAAGATGCTCGCCCCGGAGGCCGAGGAGAAGGCCGCCCGCGAGGCCGCCGAGGCCGAGGGCAAGCCCGCTCCGCAGCGCAAGGTCGAGGTCCAGGTGCTGGACTTCGAGGTGGGCGACTCGGTCACCGTCACCGACGGCCCGTTCGCCACGCTGCAGGCGACCATCAACGAGATCAACCCCGACTCGAAGAAGGTCAAGGGCCTGGTCGAGATCTTCGGCCGCGAGACCCCGGTCGAGCTGTCCTTCGACCAGATTCAGAAGAACTAGTCCTCTCTGGCGGTATCGCCGGACATATCGCTTCCGCGCAGGTCAGGCGGGCTGTCTCAGCCTGTCTGACCTGCACGGTTTTAAGCCGCGCATCTATACCCGTTATCGTTGTGCGGTATGCCTGCGTCAGGGTCGCGATCCGCGCGCGGGCATGGACCCGAATGAAAGGACCCGGAGAGCAATGCCTCCCAAGAAGAAGAAGGTCACGGGGCTCATCAAGCTCCAGATCCAGGCCGGCGCCGCCAACCCGGCCCCGCCGGTCGGCCCCGCGCTGGGTCAGCACGGCGTCAACATCATGGAGTTCTGCAAGGCCTACAACGCCGCGACCGAGTCGCAGCGCGGCTGGGTCATCCCGGTGGAGATCACGGTCTACGAGGACCGCTCCTTCACCTTCATCACCAAGACGCCGCCGGCCGCGAAGATGATCCTCAAGGCCGCGGGCATCGAGAAGGGCTCCGGCGAGCCGCACAAGACCAAGGTCGCCAAGATCACCGAGGCGCAGGTCCGCGAGATCGCCCAGACCAAGATGCCCGACCTGAACGCGAACGACCTGGACGCCGCGGCGAAGATCATCGCCGGTACCGCGCGCTCCATGGGCGTCACGGTCGAGGGCTGACCTCACCCCCCAGCAGTCATGCGGCCGTGACCGGTCGCACGTGGCAGGGCCTGCTCGGCCCGAGGACCACGACTCCTTCAGAACACACAGGAGCAAGTTGTGAGCAAGCGCAGCAAGGCTCTCCGCGCTGCGGACGCCAAGATCGACCGGGAGAAGCTGTACGCCCCGCTCGAGGCCGTCCGTCTCGCCAAGGAGACCTCCACGACCAAGTTCGACGGCACCGTCGAGGTCGCCTTCCGTCTGGGTGTCGACCCGCGCAAGGCCGACCAGATGGTCCGTGGCACCGTGAACCTTCCGCACGGCACCGGTAAGACCGCCCGGGTCCTGGTCTTCGCGACCGGTGAGCGTGCCGAGGCCGCGCGTGCCGCGGGCGCCGACATCGTCGGCGCCGACGAGCTGATCGACGAGGTGGCGAAGGGCCGTCTGGACTTCGACGCCGTCGTCGCCACCCCGGACCTCATGGGCAAGGTCGGCCGCCTCGGCCGCGTCCTCGGCCCCCGTGGTCTGATGCCGAACCCGAAGACCGGCACCGTCACCCCCGACACGGCCAAGGCCGTGACGGACATCAAGGGCGGCAAGATCGAGTTCCGCGTCGACAAGCACTCGAACCTGCACTTCATCATCGGCAAGACGTCGTTCGACGACACCAAGCTGGTGGAGAACTACGGCGCCGCGCTGGAGGAGATCCTCCGTCTGAAGCCGTCCGCCGCCAAGGGCCGCTACATCAAGAAGGCCGCCATCACCACCACGATGGGCCCCGGCATCCCGGTCGACCCGAACCGCACCCGCAACCTCCTCGTCGAGGAGGACCCGGCCGCCGTCTGAGCCTTCCGCTCCCCCCGGTAGCCGCGTCCGGTACGCGTCAGTGAAGGGCGGGCCCTGCAACCAACAAGGTGCGGGGCCCGTCCTTTCTTTGTGCGACCTTTCGGACGACTCAGTGGCCTGAGCTACGGTGCAGACACTCGACTTGCATGGGGGTAGACAAATGAAGAGCACGACGGCGCGCCGGGCGGCCCTCTCCGTGGCGGTGGTGGCCGCGCTGACGGGGGTGGCGGCCTGCGGCTCCTCGGGCTCCGGAAAGGGCGACAGGGCGGCCGGCGGCGGCGCGATCCACGTCAGCCCCATCGCCGCGCTGCGCACGGCCGAGCAGTCCACCGACAAGGCGGACTCGGCGAAGGTGCGCTCCACCACGTCGCTGGGCGACCTGATGGCGATGACGGCGAACGGCGCGCTCACCTGGCGCGACGGCCTGGAGGGCAACCTCACCATCACGTACACCGGCGGCAAGATGGCCGACATGATGCGCCAGACCGGCAACACGTCGATGCAGGCCCGCTACCTGCCGGACGCGTACTACGCGCACATGAGCGACGCGTACGCCCGGCAGACGGGCGGCAAGCACTGGCTCAAGTACGCGTACGACGACCTCGCCAAGCTCGGCGGCGCGTCCGGGTCGTACCTGAAGGACCAGCTGCAGAACTCCACGCCGAACCAGTCCGTGAAGATGCTGCTGGCCTCCGGCGACGTGAAGAAGGCCGGCGAGGAGACGGTCTCCGGCGTGCACACCACGCACTACTCGGGCACGGTGAACGTCGCCGCCCTGGCGGGCAGGAGCAGCAACCTCAGCGCGGACCAGCTGTCGGCGCTGAAGAAGCAGCTCGACCAGGCGGGCGTCACCACGGACACCGTCGACATCTGGATCAACGACCAGAACCTGCTGGTGAAGAAGACCGAGAGGGCCGCCACGGCGAACGGCACCATGGTCAGCACCGCCTACTACAGCGACTACGGCGTGAAGGTCTCCGCCGAGGCGCCGCCGGCCAGTGACACCAAGGACTTCAAGGACCTGATGAAGTCCATCGGCGGCTCCGGCTCGGGCGGCACCTCGACCGGTTCCGGCACCGTCGCTCCGGGGGCGGGCACCGGCACCTCTTCCTGAGCCGGAGCGGGACCGGGGAGCCGTGGAGCCCGATTTGCTCGACGGTGCCCCGGTCCCGTATTCTTCCCCAGAAGCCAAAGACCGCTGGTCGTTGCCGTGCGCTCGAACGAGGGCGCGGTGGCCGAAGGATCCGCTGAAAAGTGGGCGACCCGCGCAGGTGACAGTGGAAGTACTCCCGGAGTGCGCGCGCGGAGCGCGTGTACGGCCGGTCGAGTCCGCCCCGTGCGCCTGCGCCGGGGCGTTTCGTTTTCCCCAGTCCTCCTTCGGGTCCGCGCGGTCCGAATCACCCGGAAGGAGGCCGAGGCTCTATGGCGAGGCCCGACAAGGCTGCCGCGGTTGCGGAGCTGACGGACAAGTTCCGCAGCTCCAACGCCGCCGTGCTGACCGAGTACCGCGGTCTCACCGTGGCGCAGCTCAAGACGCTGCGCCGTTCTCTCGGTGAGAACGCCCAGTACGCCGTGGTGAAGAACACGCTGACCAAGATTGCGGCCAACGAGGCCGGGATCACGCTGGACGACCAGCTCTTCGCTGGTCCGACGGCCGTCGCCTTCGTCACCGGTGACCCGGTGGAGTCGGCGAAGGGTCTCCGTGACTTCGCCAAGGACAACCCGAATCTCGTCATCAAGGGCGGTGTCCTTGACGGCAAGGCGCTGTCCGCCGACGAGATCAAGAAGCTTGCGGACCTCGAGTCCCGCGAGGTTCTGCTCGCCAAGCTGGCGGGCGCCATGAAGGCCAAGCAGTCCCAGACTGCCGCGCTCTTCCAGGCGCTCCCGTCGAAGCTCGTCCGCACTGTGGACGCGCTCCGCGCCAAGCAGGCCGAGCAGGGCGGTGCCGAGTAATTCGGCTCGCTTTCTGACCCGTACCGAAGGCACGGGTCGCAGCGGGCCGACGTACGCCCGCCACATCCAGTACATCCGGCACCTGCCGATTTGAGTGGAAGGATCGCCCGTCATGGCGAAGCTCAGCCAGGAAGACCTGCTCGCGCAGTTCGAGGAGATGACCCTCATCGAGCTCTCCGAGTTCGTGAAGGCCTTCGAGGAGAAGTTCGACGTCACCGCCGCCGCCCCGGTCGCCGTGGCCGCCGCCGGCGCCCCGGGTGCCCCGGCCGCCGAGGCCGTCGAGGAGAAGGACGAGTTCGACGTCGTCCTCACCGGCGCCGGCGACAAGAAGATCCAGGTCATCAAGGTCGTGCGTGAGCTGACCTCCCTGGGTCTGAAGGAGGCCAAGGACCTCGTCGACGGCACCCCGAAGCCGGTCCTCGAGAAGGTCAACAAGGAGCAGGCCGACAAGGCCGCCGAGGCCCTCAAGGCCGCCGGCGCCTCCGTCGAGGTCAAGTAAGACCCTTCGGGCCGCCAGGGTCCGACTGCGCGCTGAGATCGGCCTCGTGGGGCTGTAACGCGAACGCACCGAAGAGCGATCATCCAACCGGGTGGTCGCTCTTCGGCGTATCCGGAGGGCCGACCGCGGTTGCCTTGCACTCGCCGTGGCGGGGGGTATGGTGATCTTCGTTGTGGCTCCGGACGGCCCGGTTCCGCCGGGGGGCCCTTGACGAACCGCACGCAGCGCGCAATTCTCAGGACGCGTCGTCACAAGGATCCGAATCCGAGGCATGGATCGACGACGAAGAGGGCAGTATCAACGTGCGTTGAGGGCAGACATGCCGAGGGCGTTGACGAGAGCGGTGAGCACGGCGAGGGTCTCGAGAAACCCGCACTGGACATCAGTGTGCCAAGTGGCTACACTGACCCTTTGCGCTGCCTGTTAGCTGCCCCCTGCCCGTCACCAGGGGTCTGCCCTCACTCGAACACCGATGGCCGAAGCTCCCCTGACCTGGGGTTTCCGTCTCTGTGTACGGGAGAGGGGCCGGTACGCGCGTAGTGAGTCCGAGCCCTCGGAAGGACCCCCTCTTGGCCGCCTCGCGCACTGCCTCGACCGCGAATACGAACAACGGCGCCAGCACCGCCCCGCTGCGCATCTCCTTTGCAAAGATCAAGGAGCCCCTCGAGGTTCCGAACCTTCTCGCGCTCCAGACCGAGAGCTTCGACTGGCTGCTCGGCAACGACGCCTGGAAGGCTCGCGTCGAGGAGGCTCTGGAGAACGGTCAGGACGTCCCCACCAAGTCCGGTCTGGAGGAGATCTTCGAGGAGATCTCCCCGATCGAGGACTTCTCCGGGTCGATGTCGCTGACGTTCCGGGACCACCGCTTCGAGCCGCCGAAGAACTCGATCGACGAGTGCAAGGAGCGCGACTTCACGTACGCCGCCCCGCTCTTCGTCACCGCCGAGTTCACCAACAACGAGACCGGTGAGATCAAGTCCCAGACGGTCTTCATGGGCGACTTCCCGCTCATGACGAACAAGGGCACCTTCGTCATCAACGGCACCGAGCGTGTCGTTGTGTCTCAGCTGGTCCGTTCCCCCGGTGTCTACTTCGACTCCACCATCGACAAGACGTCCGACAAGGACATCTTCTCCGCCAAGATCATCCCGTCCCGGGGTGCCTGGCTGGAGATGGAGATCGACAAGCGCGACATGGTCGGTGTGCGCATCGACCGCAAGCGCAAGCAGTCGGTCACCGTGCTGCTGAAGGCGCTCGGCTGGACGACCGAGCAGATCCTCGAGGAGTTCGGCGACTACGAGTCGATGCGCGCCACCCTGGAGAAGGACCACACCCAGGGCCAGGACGACGCGCTGCTGGACATCTACCGCAAGCTGCGCCCGGGCGAGCCCCCCACGCGCGAGGCCGCGCAGACGCTGCTCGAGAACCTCTACTTCAACCCCAAGCGCTACGACCTCGCGAAGGTCGGCCGCTACAAGGTCAACAAGAAGCTGGGTACGGACACCCCGCTGGACGCGGGCATCCTGACCGTCGAGGACATCATCGCGACGATCAAGTACCTGGTGAAGCTGCACGCCGGCGAGACCGAGACCAGCGGTGACAACGGCGAGACGGTCGTCGTCGAGACCGACGACATCGACCACTTCGGCAACCGCCGTCTGCGCAGCGTCGGCGAGCTCATCCAGAACCAGGTCCGCACGGGTCTGGCCCGTATGGAGCGCGTCGTCCGCGAGCGCATGACCACGCAGGACGTCGAGGCGATCACGCCGCAGACCCTGATCAACATCCGGCCGGTCGTCGCCTCCATCAAGGAGTTCTTCGGCACCAGCCAGCTGTCCCAGTTCATGGACCAGAACAACCCGCTCTCCGGGCTGACGCACAAGCGGCGTCTGTCCGCGCTGGGTCCGGGTGGTCTCTCCCGTGAGCGGGCCGGCTTCGAGGTCCGTGACGTGCACCCCTCGCACTACGGCCGCATGTGCCCGATCGAGACCCCTGAAGGCCCGAACATCGGTCTGATCGGCTCGCTCGCCACCTACGGCCGCGTCAACGCGTTCGGTTTCGTCGAGACCCCGTACCGCAAGGTCACCGACGGCCAGGTCACCGACGAGGTGCACTACCTGACCGCCGACGAGGAGGACCGCTTCGTCATCGCGCAGGCCAACGCGCCGCTGAACGAGGAGCTCCGCTTCGCCGAGGCCCGCGTGCTGGTCCGCCGTCGTGGCGGCGAGGTCGACTACGTCGGCCCCGAGGACGTGGACTACATGGACGTCTCGCCGCGCCAGATGGTGTCGGTCGCGACCGCCATGATCCCCTTCCTGGAGCACGACGACGCCAACCGTGCCCTCATGGGCGCGAACATGATGCGCCAGGCCGTTCCGCTGATCAAGAGCGAGGCGCCGCTCGTCGGCACCGGCATGGAGTACCGCTCCGCGGTCGACGCCGGCGACGTGGTCAAGGCCGAGAAGGCCGGTGTGGTCCAGGAGGTCTCCGCGGACTACATCACCACCGCCAACGACGACGGCACGTACATCACGTACCGCCTGGCCAAGTTCGCCCGCTCCAACCAGGGCACCTCGGTCAACCAGAAGGTCATCGTCAACGAGGGCGACCGCGTCATCGAGGGCCAGGTCCTCGCCGACGGCCCGGCCACCCAGAACGGCGAGATGGCACTCGGCAAGAACCTGCTCGTGGCGTTCATGCCGTGGGAGGGTCACAACTACGAGGACGCGATCATCCTGTCGCAGCGCCTCGTGCAGGACGACGTCCTCTCCTCGATCCACATCGAGGAGCACGAGGTCGACGCCCGTGACACCAAGCTCGGCCCCGAGGAGATCACCCGGGACATCCCGAACGTCTCCGAGGAGGTCCTGGCCGACCTCGACGAGCGCGGCATCATCCGCATCGGTGCCGAGGTCATCGCCGGTGACATCCTCGTCGGCAAGGTCACCCCGAAGGGCGAGACCGAGCTGACCCCCGAGGAGCGTCTGCTGCGCGCGATCTTCGGCGAGAAGGCCCGTGAGGTCCGTGACACCTCGCTGAAGGTGCCGCACGGCGAGACCGGCAAGGTCATCGGCGTGCGCGTCTTCGACCGCGAGGAGGGCGACGAGCTGCCGCCGGGCGTGAACCAGCTGGTCCGCGTCTACGTGGCGCAGAAGCGCAAGATCACCGACGGTGACAAGCTCGCCGGCCGCCACGGCAACAAGGGTGTCATCTCCAAGATCCTGCCGATCGAGGACATGCCGTTCCTGGAGGACGGCACCCCGGTCGACATCATCCTCAACCCGCTGGGCGTGCCGTCCCGAATGAACCCGGGACAGGTCCTGGAGATCCACCTCGGCTGGCTCGCCAGCCGCGGCTGGGACGTCTCCGGCCTCGCGGAGGAGTGGGCGCAGCGCCTGCAGGCCATCGGCGCCGACCGGGTCGACCCGGGCACCAACGTCGCGACCCCGGTCTTCGACGGTGCGCGCGAGGACGAGCTGGCGGGCCTGCTGCAGCACACCATCCCGAACCGGGACGGCGAGCGCATGGTGCTCCCGACCGGTAAGGCGCGGCTGTTCGACGGCCGCAGCGGTGAGCCGTTCCCGGACCCGATCTCGGTCGGCTACATGTACATCCTGAAGCTGCACCACCTGGTCGACGACAAGCTGCACGCCCGCTCGACCGGTCCGTACTCGATGATCACCCAGCAGCCGCTGGGTGGTAAGGCCCAGTTCGGTGGCCAGCGGTTCGGTGAGATGGAGGTGTGGGCGCTCGAGGCCTACGGCGCCGCGTACGCCCTCCAGGAGCTGCTGACGATCAAGTCCGACGACGTCACCGGCCGCGTGAAGGTCTACGAGGCCATCGTCAAGGGCGAGAACATCCCTGAGCCCGGCATTCCCGAGTCCTTCAAGGTGCTCATCAAGGAAATGCAGTCCCTGTGCCTCAACGTGGAGGTGCTGTCCTCGGACGGCATGTCCATCGAGATGCGCGACACCGACGAGGACGTCTTCCGCGCTGCGGAGGAGCTCGGCATCGACCTGTCCCGGCGCGAGCCGAGCAGCGTCGAAGAGGTCTGACGGGAGTCCGGCGGGGCCCCTGACCCACAAGGGGCCCCGCCGACCCCCAGGCCCCCGTACAGACCACAGACTTACGACCCTGAGAGGGATTGACGCATAGTGCTCGACGTCAACTTCTTCGACGAGCTCCGGATCGGCCTGGCCACCGCTGACGACATCCGTCAGTGGAGCCACGGCGAGGTCAAGAAGCCCGAGACCATCAACTACCGCACCCTCAAGCCCGAAAAGGACGGACTCTTCTGCGAGAAGATCTTCGGTCCGACCCGGGACTGGGAGTGCTACTGCGGCAAGTACAAGCGCGTCCGCTTCAAGGGCATCATCTGTGAGCGCTGCGGCGTCGAGGTGACCCGCGCCAAGGTGCGCCGTGAGCGGATGGGCCACATCGAACTGGCCGCGCCCGTCACGCACATCTGGTACTTCAAGGGTGTCCCGAGCCGGCTGGGCTACCTGCTCGACCTGGCTCCGAAGGACCTCGAGAAGGTCATCTACTTCGCGGCGTACATGATCACGTACGTCGACGAGGAGCGCCGCACCCGCGACCTGCCCTCCCTGGAGGCGCACGTCTCGGTCGAGCGCCAGCAGATCGAGAACCGCCGCGACGCCGACCTGGAGGCCCGCGCCAAGAAGCTCGAGGCCGACCTGGCCGAGCTGGAGGCCGAGGGCGCCAAGGCCGACGTGCGCCGCAAGGTGCGCGAGGGCGCCGAGCGCGAGATGAAGCAGCTGCGCGACCGCGCGCAGCGCGAGATCGACCGCCTCGACGAGGTGTGGAACCGGTTCAAGAACCTCAAGGTCCAGGACCTCGAGGGCGACGAGCTGCTCTACCGCGAGCTGCGGGACCGCTTCGGCACCTACTTCGACGGCTCGATGGGTGCCGCGGCGCTGCAGAAGCGCCTGGAGTCCTTCGACCTCGAGGAGGAGGCCGAGAAGCTCCGCGAGATCATCCGCACCGGCAAGGGCCAGAAGAAGACCCGCGCCCTGAAGCGGCTGAAGGTCGTCTCCGCGTTCCTGCAGACGTCCAACAGCCCCAAGGGCATGGTCCTGGACTGCGTCCCGGTCATCCCGCCGGACCTGCGTCCGATGGTGCAGCTGGACGGTGGCCGCTTCGCGACCTCCGACCTGAACGACCTGTACCGCCGCGTCATCAACCGCAACAACCGCCTGAAGAGGCTGCTCGACCTGGGCGCGCCCGAGATCATCGTCAACAACGAGAAGCGCATGCTTCAGGAGGCCGTTGACGCCCTCTTCGACAACGGCCGTCGCGGTCGCCCGGTGACCGGCCCCGGCAACCGCCCGCTGAAGTCCCTCAGCGACATGCTGAAGGGCAAGCAGGGTCGCTTCCGTCAGAACCTGCTGGGCAAGCGTGTCGACTACTCGGCGCGTTCCGTGATCGTCGTCGGCCCGCAGCTGAAGCTGCACCAGTGCGGTCTGCCGAAGGCGATGGCGCTGGAGCTGTTCAAGCCGTTCGTGATGAAGCGTCTGGTCGACCTGAACCACGCGCAGAACATCAAGAGCGCCAAGCGCATGGTGGAGCGCGGCCGCACCGTCGTGTACGACGTCCTCGAAGAGGTCATCGCCGAGCACCCGGTGCTGCTCAACCGTGCTCCCACCCTGCACCGCCTCGGCATCCAGGCCTTCGAGCCGCAGCTGGTCGAGGGCAAGGCCATCCAGATCCACCCGCTCGTGTGCACCGCGTTCAACGCGGACTTCGACGGCGACCAGATGGCCGTGCACCTGCCGCTGTCCGCGGAGGCGCAGGCCGAGGCCCGCATCCTGATGCTGTCCTCGAACAACATCCTCAAGCCGGCCGACGGCCGTCCGGTGACGATGCCGACCCAGGACATGGTCCTCGGTCTGTTCTTCCTCACCACCGACGGCGAGATGCGTGACGTCAAGGGCGAGGGCCGCTCGTTCGCGTCCGTGGCCGAGGCGATCATGGCGTTCGACGCCGGCGAGCTGTCGCTGCAGTCGCGCGTGGACATCCGCTTCCCGGTGGGCACCATCCCGCCGCGCGGCTGGACCCCGCCGGCGCGCGAGGAGGGCGAGCCGGAGTGGCAGCAGGGTGACAGCTTCCGGCTGAACACCACGCTGGGCCGCGCGCTCTTCAACGAGCTTCTGCCCGAGGACTACCCGTTCGTCGACTACGAGGTCGGCAAGAAGCAGCTCTCCGAGATCGTCAACGACCTCGCCGAGCGCTACCCGAAGGTCATCGTGGCGGCGACGCTCGACAACCTGAAGGCGGCCGGCTTCTACTGGGCCACCCGTTCCGGTGTCACCGTGGCCATCTCCGACGTCGTCGTTCCCGAGGCGAAGAAGGAGATCGTCAAGGGCTACGAGGCGCAGGACGAGAAGGTCCAGAAGCAGTACGAGCGCGGTCTGATCACCAAGGACGAGCGCACGCAGGAGCTCATCGCGATCTGGACCAAGGCGACCAACGAGGTCGCCGAGGCGATGAACGAGAACTTCCCGAAGACCAACCCGATCTTCATGATGGTGAACTCGGGTGCACGAGGCAACATGATGCAGATGCGTCAGATCGCCGGTATGCGTGGTCTGGTGTCGAACGCGAAGAACGAGACGATCCCGCGTCCGATCAAGGCGTCGTTCCGTGAGGGCCTGTCCGTGCTGGAGTACTTCATCTCCACGCACGGTGCCCGTAAGGGTCTGGCGGACACCGCCCTGCGTACGGCCGACTCGGGTTACCTCACTCGTCGTCTGGTCGACGTCTCGCAGGACGTCATCATCCGCGAGGAGGACTGCGGAACCGACCGCGGTCTCAAGCTGCGGATCGCGGACCGGGGCGCGGACGGCGTGCTGCGCAAGACGGACAACGTCGAGACGTCCGTGTACGCGCGCTGCCTCGCCGAGGACATCGTGGTCGACGGCCAGGTGCTGGCCCCGGCCGGCACCGACCTGGGCGACGTCCTCATCGAGGAGCTCGTCGGCCGCGGCGTCGAGGAGGTCAAGACCCGCTCGGTCCTGACCTGCGAGTCCGCCGTCGGCACCTGCGCCATGTGCTACGGCCGTTCGCTGGCCACCGGCAAGCTGGTCGACATCGGTGAGGCGGTCGGCATCATCGCCGCCCAGTCCATCGGTGAGCCCGGTACCCAGCTGACGATGCGTACCTTCCACACCGGTGGTGTGGCCGGTGACGACATCACCCAGGGTCTGCCGCGTGTCGTCGAGCTCTTCGAGGCCCGTACCCCGAAGGGTGTCGCCCCGATCTCCGAGGCCACCGGCCGCGTGCGGATCGAGGAGACCGAGAAGACGAAGAAGATCATCGTCACCCCGGACGACGGCAGCGACGAGACGGCGTACCCGATCTCCAAGCGCGCCAAGGTCCTGGTCCGCGAAGGCGACCACGTCGAGGTGGGCCAGCAGCTCACCGTGGGTGCCACCAACCCGCACGACGTGCTGCGCATCCTGGGTCAGCGTGCCGTCCAGGTCCACCTGGTCGGCGAGGTCCAGAAGGTCTACAACTCGCAGGGCGTGTCGATCCACGACAAGCACATCGAGATCATCATCCGGCAGATGCTGCGCCGCGTGACGATCATCGAGTCCGGCGACGCCGAGCTGCTGCCCGGCGAGCTGGTCGAGCGCTCGAAGTTCGAGCAGGAGAACCGTCGTGTGGTCCAGGAGGGCGGTCACCCGGCCTCCGGCCGTCCGCAGCTGATGGGTATCACCAAGGCCTCGCTGGCGACGGAGTCCTGGCTGTCGGCCGCCTCCTTCCAGGAGACGACCCGAGTCCTGACGGACGCGGCGATCAACGCCAAGTCCGACAGCCTCATCGGCCTCAAGGAGAACGTCATCATCGGTAAGCTCATCCCGGCCGGTACGGGCCTGTCCCGCTACCGCAACATCCGGGTCGAGCCGACCGAGGAGGCCAAGGCCGCGATGTACTCGGCCGTCGGCTACGACGACATCGACTACTCGCCGTTCGGCACCGGCTCCGGCCAGGCCGTCCCGCTGGAGGACTACGACTACGGTCCGTACAACCAGTAAGCGAGCAGCTTGAACCGAAGGGCGGTCACCCGCGTGGTGGCCGCCCTTCGGCGCATCCGTGCCCTCTTTCGGGTGATCCCGCGGTGATCGTCCGGCGCCGACGGCCGGCCACCGGCGCCCGCGTGCGACGTTGAGGACGAGGAGCGGCCGAACCGTGGTGGAGGTCCGACGTCATGACGTCCGCATGTGCTCGCGGCCTGGCCATGGCGGCGTCGATCGCCGCCCTGGCCGCCCTGACCGGGTGCAAGGAGCGCGGTGGGGCCGCCACGCCCAGTGCGCCGCAGACCGGAGCCATGGCCACGCTGGCGAGCCTCTTCCCGGGCGGCGACTCGGGCTCCGGCGCGTCGCAGGTCCACATGCCGTCCGTGGGCGTGGGCAGGACGGCGGCCGGCAAGGTGGAGTTCGTCAACACCACGGACAGACCCATGACCATCACGCACATCGCCGTCACCTCGGGCGCCGGCGGCTATCTGCTCGCCCAGGACCGGTGCACCCATGTCCGGATTCCGGCCGGAGGCCACTGTGACGTCGTCATCCAGCACACGGCGTCGGGGCCGGGCGCGTTTCACGGGACGCTGACCGCCGAGACCGACACCGGAGCGACGTTCACCGCGACCGTCACCGGCACGGCGGTCGAGCCCGCCACCACGAGCCCCGTCTCGCCGCGGACGACCACTGCGACCCCGTCCGTCTCCACGGCCACCACCACGGCACCGGAGCCCAGCACCACCCTGACCACCCTGTCGCCCACGCCCGAGCCCGACGGCAGTACGCGGTCGCCGGCCCCGACCCCGACCGTCACGCCCAGTCCCGGCACGACGTGAGCGCGGCGCCGATGCCTCACTCGCCGCGCAGCTCCACCCAGACGTTGCCGTCGTCGGGCAGTACCACCACGATGCGGTCCGCGAAGTGCGAGGCGGAGGAGACCAGGTAGAAGCGGCCCGGGCTCTTTGCGATCAGGCGAAAGCCGCTGTACTGGAACCGGTACGGCCCGCTGCCGGCACCCCCGTCGTGGAAGCCGATGCGCTGGGCATGGTGGGAGAGCCGGAAGCGCGAGTGCACCACCACCTGCATGCTCTGCCGGTAGCCGCCGTCGGCCTCGTCCTGGGCGTCGCTGCGTCCCGCCACGGCCGTGTACCGCGCCACCTGAAGGAACAGGCTCATCGCCAGCAGCCCGAGCAGCACGGCACCGCCCGTCAGCCACAGCGCCTCGCCGGTGCGGCCCTCGCGGCTGCGCAGGCTCCCGCTCTCGCCCAGGCGCAGCTGGACGGCGAAGAAGGCCGCTGTGGCGCCGAGAGCGACGATCAGGGGCGACAGGAAGTCGAGCCACCTGCCTCCCGGCAGGGGGGACAGCAGATGCGTCCAGTACACCGGGAAGCCGAGCGCTGTCATGATCAGGCCGGCGGCGAGGAGCAGGCGGATCGTTCTGCGGCGCCGTACCGCGTGCCCGGGGGCGGCCAGGGCCTGTCCGAGCCGGCCGAGCACCAGCAGGACGACCGCCCCGCCGACCAGCAGGCACCACAGGGGCAGGAACACCGGGCTCGGCGCCCTGGCCACCATGGCCTGGTAGGACAACTGCAGATCGCCCACGGGCACCCCGAGGACGGCGTAGTACTTCTCGGTGTAGGTGGCGCCGATGTAGTAGAGCAGGCCCACGACGACCGTCCCGGGGGCCGCGATGTACGCCGCCTTGTCCAGGAACGTGGACTTCGGCGGGGACGGCGGCTGCCCCTGGGGCGCGGACATGATCCCAGTCTGTCCGTGCGGAACCGGGCTCGCACGCGTGGTCGCTCCACCCGGCTGACCCGGTGCGCCGCCCCCGGCGAGGGTCCGGGACAGCGATTCGAAGATCACCTAGGGTACGGGGACTTGACATCCCGCGCGCGGTGGGACCGCCGAGTCCCATTTGTTTTGACCACAGCGAATGAGGTAGGTACGCTCAGACCTTGTGCCTGGGGTGTGCCCTGGCTGCTGTGCGTGCCTGTAAACCGCATGGCGAGCCGCGACCGGCCACCGTAATTCGCGCCTTTTTCGCCTTCCGGCGGGAGTCTGGCGGATTCGACACACCCGACCGCGTGGGTCGGCGACGTTCCAGGTTAGCTGTACCCATCGGCACACAGAAACCGGAGAAGTAGTGCCTACGATCCAGCAGCTGGTCCGCAAGGGCCGGCAGGACAAGGTCGAGAAGAACAAGACGCCCGCACTCGAGGGTTCCCCTCAGCGTCGTGGCGTCTGCACGCGTGTGTTCACGACCACCCCGAAGAAGCCGAACTCGGCCCTCCGCAAGGTCGCGCGTGTGCGTCTGACCAGCGGCATCGAGGTCACCGCTTACATTCCGGGTGAGGGACACAACCTGCAGGAGCACTCCATCGTGCTCGTGCGCGGCGGCCGTGTGAAGGACCTGCCGGGTGTTCGCTACAAGATCATCCGTGGCTCCCTCGACACCCAGGGTGTCAAGAACCGCAAGCAGGCCCGCAGCCGTTACGGCGCCAAGAAGGAGAAGTAAGAATGCCTCGTAAGGGCCCCGCCCCGAAGCGTCCGGTCATCATCGACCCGGTCTACGGCTCTCCTCTGGTGACCTCCCTGATCAACAAGGTGCTGCTGAACGGCAAGCGCTCCACCGCCGAGCGCATCGTCTACGGCGCCATGGAGGGTCTGCGCGAGAAGACGGGCAACGACCCGGTCATCACGCTCAAGCGCGCTCTCGACAACATCAAGCCGACCCTCGAGGTCAAGTCCCGCCGTGTCGGTGGCGCCACCTACCAGGTTCCGGTCGAGGTCAAGCCCGGCCGTGCCAACACCCTGGCGCTGCGCTGGCTGGTCGGTTACTCCCGCGCCCGTCGCGAGAAGACCATGACCGAGCGTCTCCTCAACGAGCTCCTCGACGCCTCCAACGGCCTCGGTGCGGCTGTGAAGAAGCGCGAGGACACCCACAAGATGGCCGAGTCCAACAAGGCCTTCGCGCACTACCGCTGGTAGTCGCTACCCACATCGAGACCGAGAGAAGACTGAAGCCTTATGGCTACCACTTCACTTGACCTGGCCAGGGTCCGGAACATCGGGATCATGGCCCATATCGACGCGGGCAAGACGACCACCACCGAGCGGATCCTGTTCTACACCGGCGTTTCGTACAAGATCGGCGAGGTCCACGACGGCGCCGCCACCATGGACTGGATGGAGCAGGAGCAGGAGCGTGGCATCACGATCACCTCTGCTGCCACCACCTGTCACTGGGCGCTGGACGACGTCGACCACACCATCAACATCATCGACACCCCGGGCCACGTCGACTTCACGGTCGAGGTGGAGCGCTCCCTGCGCGTGCTCGACGGTGCCGTGACGGTGTTCGACGGCGTCGCCGGTGTCGAGCCGCAGTCCGAGACCGTGTGGCGTCAGGCGGACCGCTACGGCGTGCCGCGCATCTGCTTCGTCAACAAGCTCGACCGCACCGGTGCCGAGTTCCACCGCTGCGTCGACATGATCTCCGACCGCCTGGGCGCGCAGCCGCTGGTCATGCAGCTGCCGATCGGCGCCGAAGCCGACTTCAAGGGCGTCGTGGACCTGGTCCGCATGAAGGCCCTGGTCTGGTCCGCGGAGGCGACCAAGGGCGAGATGTACGACGTCGTCGACATCCCGGCCACGCACACCGAGGCCGCCGAGGAGTGGCGCGGCAAGCTGCTCGAGGCCGTCGCGGAGAACGACGAAGAGCTGATGGAGCTGTACCTGGAGGGCGAGGAGCCCTCCGAGGAGCAGCTGTACGCGGCGATCCGCCGTATCACCATCGCCTCCGGCAAGGGCAGCGGCACCACCGTCACCCCGGTGTTCTGCGGCACCGCGTTCAAGAACAAGGGCGTTCAGCCCCTGCTCGACGCGGTCGTGCGCTACCTGCCGTCCCCGGTCGACATCGAGGCCATCGAGGGCCACGACGTCAAGGACCCGGAGACGGTCATCAAGCGCAAGCCGTCCGACGACGAGCCGCTGTCGGCGCTGGCGTTCAAGATCATGAGCGACCCGCACCTCGGCAAGCTGACCTTCGTCCGCGTGTACTCCGGCCGTCTGGAGTCCGGCAGCTCCGTGCTGAACTCCGTGAAGGGCAAGAAGGAGCGCATCGGCAAGATCTACCGCATGCACGCCAACAAGCGTGAGGAGATCGAGTCGGTGGGCGCCGGCGACATCGTCGCCGTCATGGGCCTGAAGCAGACCACCACCGGTGAGACGCTGTCCGACGACAAGGCCCCGGTGATCCTGGAGTCCATGGACTTCCCGGCGCCGGTCATCCAGGTCGCCATCGAGCCCAAGTCGAAGGGCGACCAGGAGAAGCTGGGCGTCGCGATCCAGCGCCTCGCCGAGGAGGACCCGTCCTTCCAGGTCCACTCGGACGAGGAGACCGGCCAGACCATCATCGGCGGCATGGGCGAGCTGCACCTCGAGGTGCTGGTCGACCGTATGCGCCGTGAGTTCAAGGTCGAGGCCAACGTCGGCAAGCCGCAGGTCGCGTACCGCGAGACCATCCGCAAGTCGGTCGAGAAGGTCGAGTACACCCACAAGAAGCAGACGGGTGGTACCGGCCAGTTCGCCCGCGTCATCATCGCGATCGAGCCGATCGAGAGCGGCGACGCCTCGTACGAGTTCGTCAACAAGGTGACCGGTGGCCGCGTGCCGAAGGAGTACATCCCTTCGGTCGACGCGGGTGCGCAGGAGGCCATGCAGTTCGGCATCCTCGCCGGCTACGAGATGACCGGCGTGCGCGTCACGCTGCTCGACGGTGCCTACCACGAGGTGGACTCCTCCGAGCTCGCGTTCAAGATCGCCGGTTCGCAGGCCTTCAAGGAGGCCGCGCGCAAGGCCAGCCCCGTGCTGCTCGAGCCGATGATGGCCGTCGAGGTCACCACGCCCGAGGACTACATGGGTGACGTCATCGGCGACATCAACTCCCGCCGTGGTCAGATCCAGGCCATGGAGGAGCGGGCCGGTGCCCGCGTCGTGAAGGGCCTCGTGCCCCTTTCGGAGATGTTCGGTTACGTCGGCGACCTGCGCAGCAAGACGTCCGGCCGTGCCAGCTACTCCATGCAGTTCGACTCCTACGCCGAGGTTCCGCGGAACGTCGCCGAGGAGATCATCGCGAAGGCCAAGGGCGAGTAACGCACCGCGTTCCCACGCCTTAGGCTTGACTCCGGAGCCTCACGGGGCAAACAACCGCAAACACGGATGTTTGCCCCGGGTTCCGGGCCTTTACAGCAAAGATCACCTGGCGCCGATGAAGTAAGGCGTACAGAACCACTCCACAGGAGGACCCCAGTGGCGAAGGCGAAGTTCGAGCGGACTAAGCCGCACGTCAACATCGGCACCATCGGTCACATCGACCACGGTAAGACGACCCTCACGGCCGCCATTACCAAGGTGCTGCACGACGCGTACCCGGACCTGAACGAGGCCACCCCGTTCGACAACATCGACAAGGCTCCCGAGGAGCGTCAGCGCGGTATCACCATCTCCATCGCGCACGTCGAGTACCAGACCGAGGCGCGTCACTACGCCCACGTCGACTGCCCGGGTCACGCGGACTACATCAAGAACATGATCACCGGTGCCGCGCAGATGGACGGCGCGATCCTGGTGGTCGCCGCCACCGACGGCCCGATGCCGCAGACCAAGGAGCACGTGCTCCTGGCCCGCCAGGTCGGCGTTCCGTACATCGTCGTCGCCCTGAACAAGGCCGACATGGTGGACGACGAGGAGATCATGGAGCTCGTCGAGCTCGAGGTCCGTGAGCTCCTGTCCGAGTACGAGTTCCCGGGCGACGACCTGCCGGTCGTCCGCGTCTCCGCGCTGAAGGCCCTCGAGGGCGACCCGCAGTGGACGCAGTCGGTGCTGGACCTCATGAACGCCGTCGACACCGCGATCCCGGAGCCGGAGCGCGACGTCGACAAGCCGTTCCTGATGCCGATCGAGGACGTCTTCACCATCACCGGTCGCGGTACGGTCGTCACCGGCCGTATCGAGCGTGGTGTCCTCAAGGTCAACGAGACCGTCGACATCATCGGCATCAAGCCGGAGAAGACCTCCACCACGGTCACCGGCATCGAGATGTTCCGCAAGCTGCTCGACGAGGGCCAGGCCGGTGAGAACGTCGGTCTGCTCCTCCGCGGCATCAAGCGCGAGGACGTCGAGCGCGGCCAGGTCATCATCAAGCCGGGCTCGGTCACCCCGCACACCGAGTTCGAGGCGCAGGCCTACATCCTCTCCAAGGACGAGGGTGGCCGCCACACGCCGTTCTTCAACAACTACCGTCCGCAGTTCTACTTCCGCACGACGGACGTGACCGGCGTGGTGACCCTCCCCGAGGGCACCGAGATGGTCATGCCGGGTGACAACACCGAGATGAAGGTGGAGCTCATCCAGCCCGTCGCCATGGAGGAGGGCCTGAAGTTCGCCATCCGCGAGGGTGGCCGCACCGTGGGCGCCGGCCAGGTCACCAAGATCGTCAAGTAAGTTCGCTTGCTTGAGGGTCAGTGCCTGACCCGAAGGTCTCCGACCTGCGAGAGGCCCGTACGACTTCGGTCGTACGGGCCTCTTTCGCATGTTCGGACGCTCGGCCCCGCTCCGACGGCTCCGGAGCCCTCCGGCTCGCCGCCTGCGCCCGCCCCACGCTCCCGCTCCGCCCTCCCGCTCCGCTCGGACGGCCACCCGGCCGGGCCGGCCACCGCGCCCTGCGCCTCGACGCGCCGCCCCCGATGCGGCGATCGCCCCTGACCTCGGGCGTCAGCGCCCCTTCACGCTCGGACAGCGGGGCGACAGCGGGCCGTTCCCGGCGGCCTGCGCGGCCAGGAGGTCCGCAACGGCGGCGGTGCGCGCGCCGAGCGCGGTGAGGCGGTCGAGCGCCGCTCGGTGTTCGGCCTCGCTCACGCTCGCGGTGGCGTCGGAGACGACCACGACGCCGTAGCCCAGGCGCACCGCCGTGGCGGCGGTGGACGCGACACCGTGTGCGGTGGACAGGCCGGCGACCACCACCTCGGTGACCTCCGCACGACGCAGGACGTCGTGCAACTCGGTGTCCTCGAAGGCGTCGAGGCCGTGCTTGGTCACCACATGGTCGCCGGGACGCGGCGCGCAGGCGGGGACCAGCTGGTTGGGGGCGGCACCGATGCCGCCGTCGGCACCGTCGGCGCGTGCGTACCGGACGAGGACGACGGTCTCGGAACGGGTGTGCGCGAAGTGGTCACGCAGCCGTGCACAGGCGTCGACCACGGCGTCTCCGCCGATCGGTTGCCATGCCATGTCGACGATCCACCGCTGCAAGTCGATCAGGACAAGTGCCGTGCGGGCGCGGGTCATTGGTTCCCCCAGGGACGAATGATCGTCGGTCCTCGGCACACTACCAAGGGGAAAAAACCGCCCAGTGGAACGGCCAATCACGACGCGGGACGGTCTGCGGCCGTGGACGCAGGCGTTCGGCAGCCGCCGTGATCCGGCGATGCTGCAGGTGATGGGCGGCACGGAGCCCGGCATCGTGTGGCCGGACCAGCTCGGGGCCCCGCAGGTCGTCGCCCGCCAGGCCCGCGACGACCGCCACGGGCGCGGCGAGCGGATGCAGGGGCCGGAGGCGACGACGTGCTCGGCGCCGGGAAGGAGCACGCCGGCGTGTCCCACGGCTCCCGTAGGGTGACCCCGTGAGTACGCTCCCGCCACCCGAGGAACCTGAGGACCACCCCTCCTCCATACCAGACGAGCAGTGGGAGGCGTTCCTGCGGGACGCCTCGGAGGGCCGTGGCACCACCGCCCCGAAGGAGCCGTCCGCACGGGCACGGATGGTGGCCCGCCGGCTCCGGACCATGCGGTCGGCGCTGGGCCGGCCCCGCAGGCCGAAGGGCAGGACGCTGCGCGGCCGCATGGCCGCCGCAGCCCCCTGGCTGGCCGTGGCAGCGGTCGTCCTCCTGGGCGCCTACCAGATGAACCTGTTCTCGCTGCTCCGCTCGTCCGAATCCGGCCCGGCCAAGAACGTGGCACTGCCGGGGGGCGGGGTCTCCGACGGCGACCACTGCGGCGCCAAGGGCTACCACTACTTCCCGCTGCCCGCGTCGGCCTCCTCGCCTCCGCCGCCGGAGTCCGCCGACCGCCCCCTGACCGGTCCTCGGCTCACCCTCGGCTCCTACGGATACGAGCGCCTGTCCCACGGCCCCGGCCACTTCGGCATCGGGCTGAACTTCGCGCCGGGCCCCAAGGGCTCGCTCGAGCTGTCCCGAACCCTGGGCGGGGAGGGCGTCGCGGTGGAGATCGAGGGGCCGCACGGCCTGGTCGCCGGCGCGCACGGCCTGCCGGTCACCTGGAGCTCCTCCCACACGTCCGACGGCACCGACACGGCCCACATCAACCTCACCGAAGGCGGCAGCGCCGAGGTCACCCTGCCCCTTGAGGCCCTGTGTCCCGGATACGACGCCCACACCGTGATGCAGGGTCTCCTGGCACCCGTCGACTCCCATCGCACCATCACCGGCCAGCCGGCCTACACCCTGGTCGTCTCCGTCCGCGACCCGGGGATCGGGGAGTCCCGCGAGATTCGGCGACTGCCGGTGGACGGGAACCTGCTCAGCGCCAACAACCTCGTCCCACAGGCCCCTGACGCACGCGTGTGATCCGCGGCTTCCTACGGGCGCTCCGGCTCCGGTGCGGGAAGGGCGATCTCGGCCCATACGGTCTTGCGCGGCGGTCGGCCCGGTGAGACGCCCCAGCGGTCGGCCAGAGCCTCCACGAGCAGGAGCCCGCGGCCGGACTCGCCGTCCGCGGACGCGTCCCGGATCCGGGGCAGGCGGTCACCACGCGTGTCGGTGACCTCGATGCGGAGCGTGCCGGCGACGACGTAGAGCAGCAACCGGAAGTCGCGGCCCGGCACACGGCCATGGGTCGCGGCGTTCGCCGCCAGCTCGGCGACGATGTGTGCCGCCTTCTCCAACGGGAGCTCCCACGCGCGGAGTTGCTGCTCGGCGAGCAGGCGTGCGAGACGGGCGCCGCGGGGCGTGGGGGAGAGGCGGATGCTGAAGTGGGGGATGTTGCCGTTGAGTTGGTTTTCAGGGACAGCCATTCCTTGATTCACATCACCCAGCGTGGCGAGACCTGCTTCCGTAGATGAGTGACAACGCCTGTACGTACGGTGACTGTCCCGGCTTTGTCTCGGCTGTCTCGGCTGTCTCAGGCGTTGTACGGGTACGAGTGCGCGTCGGAGGAGGTGCCGTGGGCGACGGTGTGGAGGAGACGGGCTGGGACGTGGAGCCGGGCGACGAGATCGAGCCGGTGGTGCAGGCGGTGGGGCGCCTGCTCAAGGTCTGCCGAGAAGCGGCCGGGACGAGCGTCGCCGACCTGGCGACCGCCCTCGGGTACGGCGAGGACATGATCCGCAAGATCGAGCGCGGGGCCCGCATCCCCCGGCCGGAGTTCCTGGACCGGGCGGACCAGGTCCTGAAGGCGCAGGGACATCTGAGGGCCTTCAGGGAGGACATGAGGAAGGCCCGCTACCCGAAGAAGGTGCGGCAGCTGGCGGAGCTGGAGGGGCGGGCGGTGGAGATGCTGCTGTACAGCAACCACAACATCCACGGCCTGCTGCAGACGGAGGAGTACGCGCGGGCGCTGCTGCGCACCTGGCGTCCGGCCTACTCGCCGGGCGAACTGGAGCGCATGGTGGGCGCCCGCATGGCCCGCAAGTCCGTCTTCGAGCGGTCACCCGCACCGGAGTTCAGCTTTGTCCTGGAAGAGGTGACGCTGCGCCGCCCGATCGGCGACACAATGGTGCTGCGTCGGCAGCTCGAACACATGCTGGAGGTGGCGAGGTTGCCGTTCGTGGAGCTACAGGTGATGCCGACGGCGCGCGCGAACCATCCTGGAACGGGGGGCCGGATCCAAGTGCTGAAGTTCGCGGATGGCACGGGGATGGGCCGCGCCGACGGCGACTTCGCGGGCCGCCCGGTCTCGAACCCGAGGCAGCTCCGGCTTCTCGACCTTCGCTATGGCATCATCCGGGCTCAGGCGCTCACGCCGGAGGAATCTCTGGCCTTCATCGAGCAAGCGCGGGGAGAAGTATGAGCATCCCGGAACTCCACTGGTTCAAGAGCAGCTACAGCGACAGCAGCAACGGCAACGACTGCCTGGAGATAGCACCCACCGCAACCGCCGTCCACATCCGCGACTCCAAGAACACCGAAGGCCCGCGGCTCACGGTCACGCCCACGGCCTGGGCCGACTTCCTGCCGTATGCCTCCACAAGTGCCAGCTCACAAGGCTGAGTTGCCGTAGCATGCGCCCCTGTGGCGATACAAAGTCCCTGGGGAGCACCGTACGGCGGGCCGCTGCCCGTGCCGCCGACCGTCCCGGCGAAGGATCTGCGGCCTCGGCGCATCTGGTACCTGGTGGCCGCGCTGCTCGGGCTCGTACTGGCCGGTGCCGGTGCCGCGTTCATCGTGGTGACGGTGACGAGCACGGTGGACTCGGTCGACACCGCCCGGAGCTTCTCCAGCGGTGATGCGCGGACGTTCGGCTTCGTCCAGGGGAAGACCAGGGCGATCTACGTCTCCCAGTCCGGGAAGGGCCGGGTCGCCTGCCGGATCCCGGGGATGCCGTCCGGGTCGATCACGCAGCCGTCCGTCACCTTCACTGTCACCGCCGGGTCCCGCAGTTGGGAGCGCGTCTTCGAGGTCAAGCCCGTCTCCAGCGGCGACTACACGGTCACCTGCACCTCGGAGCGGCCGGCCGAGTTCGCGCTGGGAGACAAGCCGAAGGTCGGAGCCTTGGTCAGCGGCATCGTCGCGGGGATCGGCTGCTTCTTCGCCGCGTTCGCCGCGACCGTGACCATCGTCGTCGTCACCGCCGTCCGCCGCGGCCGCCACCGCAAACGGCTCACCGCCGGGTGGGCCCCCGCGCCGCAGTGGGGCGCCGGTCCACCGCCCTCCGGTCCAGCGCCGTCGCCTCCGCCCGGCTCAGCGTCCTAGGGAGCGCAGCAGCACGAGTTCGCGCAGCAGGCCGGGCGTGTCCAGCCGACCCAGCGAGGCGGTCACGCCGTCCAGGAAGACCACCTGCCCCTGGTGGTTGTGGGCGTACAGCAGGTTCCCGCTGACCTCCTGGCCGCCGATCTCGCGGCGCACCCAGAGGACACCGCGGGTGCCGGGGCCCGGCTCGGCGACCGCCTTGATCACGTCGTTCCAGTCACTCACCTCGATCTGCTCGAACTCCGGGAAGTAGCGGCGGCACAGCCGGTCCCACCAGCCAGGGGCCTCGTGGGACGGCTGCCAGGGCAGGGCGGCGGACGGGGTGCCGTCGATCCCGCAGTGCACGGCGACCACGCAGCCGCGCGCGTTGAGCCGGCGGGACTGGCCCGCGACCCGGTGGGCGGTCTCGGCGGGTGGCACCGGGTCCAGGTCGGCGAGCGGGTTGCCGGGGGCGGGGTGGAAAGGGGTGCCGCCGTCCTTGGGGACGACGACCGAGGCCGCCAGCATGGGGGTCTCGGGAAAGCCCGGCTGGGGCAGCGCCCGGCAGGCCATCAGCCAGGCGGTGGCCGACTCGTGGATCGGGGACGGCGTGGCCAGCTCGACCAGGCCGCCGTACATGCCGTGCAGCCAGTTCGCGGCCTGCCGCTGCGGATCGACGCCCCACCCGGCGTTTCGCCAGGCCTGCCAGGAGCCCGGCCAGGCGCCGGAGGCCTGCAGCGCCAGGTACTCGTGGGCAGGCAGGGCCGTGGGCGCGAAGTGCGGCTCCGTTCCGTCGTGCGGGACGACGACCGAGCTGAACGGAGCCAGGGCCCGGTCGCCCGTCTCCAGGTGCTCCCGGAAGTCGAAGCGGACGGTCCAGCCGTACGGGAACTTGATCGCCGTGTCCGGGACACGACGACGGAGTCCGCGCCTGTCGGTTTGCCCGCAGCCCCTCCCGGGGTATTCTCTCCGGCTCGATTGGCATCCGCCCCGCCCCATATGGCAGACTGTCCGAGTTGCTCGGTCGAGTGTTGATGCTGCGCGCCTCCCGCCGGGAGGACCGGAAGCGAGTCCCACAGTACTCGTCGCCCTAACTGCCATCGCGGCAGCGCTGGGGCGGACGTACGGGAATCTTCCGGGAAGCGTGGGCGCGGCACCGGCCAGGCGCCCGGTGGGCCCGAGGTCCCCGGTCCACGGTTCCGGAAGGGCCGTCGTAATCCCGCGGGGATGTTCGAACAAGGGACATCTGTGTCAGCGAGAGCGCGACACGCCCGACCGCGTGGGTCGGAGAAACGACGGCAGCAGAAGGAATCCGCCGGGTGTCAGAGCGTAAGAGAGACAGGACTACTGAGTAGCCATGGCGGGACAGAAGATCCGCATCCGGCTCAAGGCCTACGACCACGAGGTCATCGACTCCTCGGCGAAGAAGATCGTCGAGACGGTGACCCGCACTGGTGCGTCGGTCGCGGGCCCGGTGCCGCTGCCCACTGAGAAGAACGTGTACTGCGTCATCAAGTCGCCGCACAAGTACAAGGACTCGCGCGAGCACTTCGAGATGCGCACGCACAAGCGCCTGATCGACATTCTCGACCCGACCCCCAAGACCGTTGACTCTCTGATGCGACTCGACCTCCCGGCCGGTGTCGACATCGAGATCAAGCTCTGAGGCTGGTGGGCTGAGAATGGCTAAGCAGATCAAGGGCATCCTGGGCGAGAAGCTCGGCATGACGCAGGTGTGGGACGAGAACAACCGTGTTGTTCCGGTCACCGTCGTCAAGGCCGGCCCCAACGTCGTCACCCAGGTCCGTACGAACGACGTCGACGGCTACGAGTCGGTCCAGATCGCCTTCGGCGAGATCGACCCGCGCAAGGTGAACAAGCCCCTCAAGGGCCACTTCGCCAAGGCCGACGTCACCCCGCGTCGTCACCTCGTCGAGATCCGCACGTCGGACGCCTCCGAGTACACGCTCGGCCAGGAGATCACCGCCGAGGTGTTCGAGGCCGGTACCAAGGTCGACGTCACCGGCAAGAGCAAGGGCAAGGGCTTCGCCGGTGTCATGAAGCGCCACAACTTCGGTGGCCTCGGCGCCGGTCACGGCACCCAGCGCAAGCACCGCTCTCCCGGTTCCATCGGTGGCTGCGCCACCCCGGGCCGTGTGTTCAAGGGCCTCCGCATGGCGGGTCGCATGGGCAACGAGCGGGTCACCACCCAGAACCTGACCGTCCACGCCGTTGACGCGGAGAAGGGTCTGCTGCTCATCAAGGGCGCGGTTCCCGGTCCGAACGGCGGCCTCGTCCTGGTCCGCACCGCGGCCAAGGGGGCCTGAGGTAACCGATGAGCACTGTTGACATCCTTTCGCCGGCCGGCGAGAAGGCCGGTTCCGTCGAGCTCCCCGCGGAGATCTTCGACGCCAAGGTCAGCGTTCCGCTGATCCACCAGGTCGTCGTCGCGCAGCTGGCTGCCGCCCGTCAGGGCACGCACAAGACCAAGACCCGCGGTGAAGTCCGTGGTGGTGGCAAGAAGCCGTACCGCCAGAAGGGCACCGGTCGCGCCCGCCAGGGTTCGACCCGCGCGCCGCAGTTCGCCGGTGGTGGCGTCGTGCACGGTCCCGTGCCGCGCGACTACTCGCAGCGGACCCCGAAGAAGATGAAGGCCGCCGCCCTGCGCGGTGCCCTCACCGACCGGGCGCGCCACAACCGCATCCACGTCGTCTCCGGCGTGGTCGAGGGCGAGACCCCCAGCACCAAGGCCGCCAGGACGCTGTTCGGCAAGATCTCGGAGCGCAAGAACCTGCTCCTGGTCGTCGACCGTGCCGACGAGGCCGCGTGGCTGTCCGCCCGCAACCTGCCCCAGGTCCACATCCTGGAGCCGGGCCAGCTGAACACGTACGACGTTCTCGTCTCGGACGACGTGGTCTTCACCCAGGCCGCTTTCGAGTCCTTCGTCGCCGGCCCGAACAAGGCCAACGACTCTGAAGGGAGCGAGGTCTGATGGCCATCCGTCACCCCGCTATCGCCTCGAAGGCCGCCAAGGCCGCCAAGGCCGCGCGCGTCGCCAAGGCACGCCGTCACGCCGCCGAGGGCAAGAACACCGTCGAGACCCCGCTGAGCAAGTCGTACACGGACCCCCGTGACGTCCTGCTGAAGCCGGTCGTCTCCGAGAAGAGCTACGCGCTGCTCGACGAGAACAAGTACACGTTCGTCGTCGACCCGCGGGCCAACAAGACCCAGATCAAGGAGGCCGTCCAGGCGGTCTTCGACGTCAAGGTCACCGGGGTCAACACGATCAACCGCCAGGGCAAGCGCAAGCGGACCCGCACCGGCTTCGGCCAGCGTGCGGCGACCAAGCGCGCGATCGTGACCCTCGCCGAGGGCGACCGTATCGACATCTTCGGCGGTCCGACCGCGTAAGCGGGTCGGATCGTCCGATATCGGACGAGGACTGAGAAATGGGAATCCGCAAGTACAAGCCGACTACGCCGGGCCGTCGTGGCGCCAGCGTCGCCGACTTCGTCGAGGTCACGCGGTCCACGCCGGAGAAGTCGCTGGTCCGTCCCCTGCACAGCAAGGGCGGCCGTAACAACGCCGGTCGTGTGACCGTTCGCCACCAGGGTGGCGGACACAAGCGCGCCTACCGAGTGATCGACTTCCGTCGTCACGACAAGGACGGCGTGCCGGCGAAGGTCGCGCACATCGAGTACGACCCCAACCGCACCGCGCGCATCGCGCTCCTGCACTACGCGGACGGCGAGAAGCGCTACATCCTCGCGCCGCGTGGCCTCAGCCAGGGCGACCGCGTCGAGAACGGTCCCGGGGCCGACATCAAGCCGGGCAACAACCTCGCCCTGCGCAACATCCCGGTCGGTACGACCCTGCACGCCATCGAGCTGCGTCCGGGCGGCGGCGCGAAGTTCGCCCGCTCGGCCGGTGCCTCCGTGCAGCTGCTCGCGAAGGAGGGCTCCATGGCCCACCTGCGCATGCCCTCCGGTGAGATCCGCCTGGTCGACGTCCGCTGCCGCGCCACCGTCGGCGAGGTCGGCAACGCCGAGCAGAGCAACATCAACTGGGGCAAGGCCGGCCGCAAGCGGTGGCTGGGCGTCCGCCCGACCGTCCGTGGTGTCGTGATGAACCCGGTCGACCACCCGCACGGTGGTGGTGAGGGCCGTACCTCCGGTGGTCGCCACCCTGTGTCCCCGTGGGGCAAGAAGGAAGGCCGTACTCGTTCGCCCAAGAAGGCGTCGAACAAGTACATCGTCCGCCGCCGCAAGACGAACAAGAAGCGCTAAGGACGGGTTGAGATGCCTCGTAGCTTGAAGAAGGGGCCCTTCGTCGACGACCACCTGATGAAGAAGGTGGACACGCAGAACGAAGCCGGCACCAAGAACGTCATCAAGACCTGGTCCCGTCGCTCGATGATCGTCCCGGCCATGCTCGGCCACACGATCGCGGTGCACAACGGCAAGACCCACATCCCGGTGTTCGTCACCGAGTCGATGGTCGGCCACAAGCTCGGCGAGTTCTCGCCGACGCGCACCTTCCGGGGCCACGTCAAGGAAGACCGGAAGTCGAAGCGCCGCTAGGCGCGGATCGCAACAGACACGTAAGTAACTGGAAGGACAACCATGGAAGCCAGGGCCCAGGCGCGGTACATCCGCGTCACGCCCATGAAGGCCCGCCGCGTGGTGGACCTCATCCGTGGCATGGACGCCACGGAGGCCCAGGCCGTCCTGCGATTCGCTCCGCAGGCTGCCTCGGTTCCGGTTGGCAAGGTGCTCGACAGCGCCATCGCCAACGCCGCGCACAACTACGACCACACCGACGTCGACAGCCTCTTCGTTTCCGAGGCCTACGTCGACGAGGGCCCGACCCTGAAGCGGTTCCGTCCGCGCGCCCAGGGCCGTGCCTACCGGATCCGCAAGCGGACCAGCCACATCACCGTGGTCGTCAGCAGCAAGGAAGGAACCCGGTAATGGGCCAGAAGGTAAACCCGCACGGGTTCCGGCTCGGTGTCACCACGGACTTCAAGTCCCGGTGGTACGCCGACAAGCTGTACAAGGACTACGTCAAGGAAGACGTCGCCATCCGCCGGATGATGACGTCCGGCATGGAGCGCGCCGGCATCTCCAAGGTCGAGATCGAGCGCACCCGTGACCGCGTGCGTGTGGACATCCACACCGCTCGTCCGGGCATCGTCATCGGCCGCCGTGGCGCCGAGGCCGACCGCATCCGCGGCGACCTCGAGAAGCTCACCGGCAAGCAGGTCCAGCTGAACATCCTCGAGGTCAAGAACCCCGAGACCGACGCTCAGCTCGTGGCCCAGGCCGTTGCCGAGCAGCTCTCCTCCCGCGTCTCCTTCCGCCGTGCCATGCGCAAGAGCATGCAGTCGGCGATGAAGGCCGGCGCCAAGGGCATCAAGATCCAGTGCGGTGGCCGCCTCGGCGGCGCCGAGATGTCCCGCTCGGAGTTCTACCGCGAGGGCCGCGTGCCCCTGCACACGCTCCGCGCGAACGTGGACTACGGCTTCTTCGAGGCCAAGACGACCTTCGGCCGCATCGGCGTGAAGGTCTGGATCTACAAGGGCGACGTCAAGAACATCGCCGAGGTCCGCGCCGAGAACGCTGCGGCCCGTGCGGGTAACCGCCCGGCCCGTGGTGGTGCCGACCGCCCGGCCCGTGGTGGCCGCGGTGGCGAGCGGCGCGGTCGCAAGCCGCAGCAGGCTGCCGGCGCCGAGGCCCCCAAGGCCGAGGCTCCCGCCGCCGCTCCGGCTGAGAGCACCGGAACGGAGGCCTGACCGTCATGCTGATCCCCCGTAGGGTCAAGCACCGCAAGCAGCACCACCCGAAGCGCAACGGTATGTCCAAGGGTGGCACGCAGGTTGCGTTCGGCGAGTACGGCATCCAGGCGCTGACCCCGGCCTACGTGACGAACCGCCAGATCGAGGCGGCCCGTATCGCGATGACCCGTCACATCAAGCGTGGCGGCAAGGTCTGGATCAACATCTACCCGGACCGTCCCCTCACCAAGAAGCCTGCCGAGACCCGCATGGGTTCCGGTAAGGGTTCGCCGGAGTGGTGGATCGCGAACGTCAAGCCCGGACGCGTGATGTTCGAGCTGTCGTACCCCAACGAGAAGATCGCCCGTGAGGCGCTGCTTCGTGCGGCCCACAAGCTGCCGATGAAGTGCCGGATCGTCAAGCGCGAGGCAGGTGAAGCGTGATGTCGGCCGGTACCAAGGCGTCCGAGCTGCGCGAGCTGGGCAACGAGGAGCTTCTGGCGAAGCTCCGCGAGGCCAAGGAAGAGCTGTTCAACCTCCGCTTCCAGGCGGCGACGGGCCAGCTCGAGAACCACGGCCGTCTGAAGGCGGTCCGCAAGGACATCGCCCGGATCTACACCCTCATGCGCGAGCGTGAGCTCGGCATCGAGACGGTGGAGAACGCCTGATGAGCGAGAGCAACGTGACTGAGCAGAACAAGGAAGCGCGCGGTTTCCGCAAGACCCGTGAGGGTCTGGTCGTCAGCGACAAGATGGACAAGACCGTCGTCGTCGCCGTCGAGGACCGCGTCAAGCACGCGCTGTACGGCAAGGTCATCCGCCGTACCAACAAGCTCAAGGCGCACGACGAGCAGAACGCCGCGGGTGTCGGCGACCGTGTCCTCCTCATGGAGACCCGGCCGCTGTCCGCGACGAAGCGCTGGCGCGTCGTCGAGATCCTCGAGAAGGCCAAGTAGTCCCTGCGGGGCTTCGGCCCCGAGGACAAGTTCGGCCCACTCGGTGGGTGGGCGCGTGAGTCCGTTGCGCGCCCACCCACCGGGGACCGGCTGAGCTGCGAAGCCGCACACGGGAAGAGCGTGAGTCGTGCGACGCGGCTCTTCCGATGGGCAAGCAATTCCTGCGTGGCACCCCTCGCAGGACAGTTCCGCCAGGCTCTCCGGGTCAACTCCCGGAGGGAACCGGCAGACAATCAGGAGATAGACGTGATCCAGCAGGAGTCGCGACTGCGTGTCGCCGACAACACTGGTGCGAAGGAGATCCTTTGCATCCGTGTGCTCGGTGGCTCCGGTCGCCGCTACGCGGGCATCGGTGACGTCATCGTCGCCACCGTCAAGGACGCGATCCCCGGTGGCAACGTGAAGAAGGGTGACGTCGTCAAGGCGGTCATCGTTCGCACCGTCAAGGAGCGCCGCCGTCCGGACGGCTCGTACATCCGCTTCGACGAGAACGCCGCCGTCATTCTGAAGAACGACGGCGACCCTCGCGGCACCCGCATCTTCGGCCCGGTCGGCCGTGAGCTGCGCGAGAAGAAGTTCATGAAGATCATCTCGCTCGCGCCGGAGGTGCTGTAAGCATGAAGATCAAGAAGGGTGACCTGGTCCAGGTCATCACCGGCAAGGACAAGGGCAAGCAGGGCAAGGTCATTGCCGCTTACCCGCGCGAGGAGCGCGTCCTGGTCGAGGGTGTCAACCGGGTCAAGAAGCACACCAAGGCCGGTCCGACCGCTCGCGGTTCGCAGGCCGGCGGCATCGTGACCACCGAGGCGCCGATCCACGTCTCCAACGTCCAGCTGGTCGTGGAGAAGGACGGCAAGAAGGTCGTCACGCGTGTCGGCTACCGCTTCGACGAAGAGGGCAACAAGATCCGCGTTGCCAAGCGGACGGGTGAGGACATCTGATGGCTACCACCACCACTCCGCGTCTGAAGCAGAAGTACCGCGAGGAGATCGCGGGCAAGCTGCGTGACGAGTTCAAGTACGAGAACGTCATGCAGGTTCCCGGCCTCGTCAAGATCGTGGTCAACATGGGTGTCGGCGACGCCGCCCGTGACTCGAAGCTGATCGAGGGCGCTATCCGCGACCTGACCACCATCACCGGTCAGAAGCCGGCCGTCACCAAGGCCCGCAAGTCCATCGCGCAGTTCAAGCTGCGCGAGGGCCAGCCGATCGGTGCCCACGTCACGCTCCGTGGCGACCGCATGTGGGAGTTCCTGGACCGCACCCTGTCGCTCGCGCTGCCGCGCATCCGCGACTTCCGCGGCCTGTCCCCCAAGCAGTTCGACGGCCGTGGCAACTACACCTTCGGTCTCACGGAGCAGGTCATGTTCCACGAGATCGACCAGGACAAGATCGACCGCGTCCGGGGTATGGACATCACCGTGGTGACCACGGCGACCAACGACGCTGAGGGCCGTGCGCTCCTTCGTCACCTCGGCTTCCCCTTCAAGGAGGCGTGAGCGAGATGGCGAAGAAGGCTCTGATCGCTAAGGCTGCTCGCAAGCCCAAGTTCGGTGTGCGTAGCTACACGCGCTGCCAGCGCTGCGGCCGTCCGCACTCCGTGTACCGCAAGTTCGGCCTGTGCCGCGTGTGCCTTCGTGAGATGGCTCACCGTGGCGAGCTGCCGGGCGTGACCAAGAGCTCCTGGTAATCCCTGCTTTCAGGGATTCCTGGACCTCTCGGTAAGCAACTGGGTCGGCGGAGGCCCGCCCCCTCATGGCGTAGGCTAGGAGGGTTGGGCCTCTGCCGCCCTGGATCGACTTACTACGCCGTAGGTCCCCGCGCCGCACCCGTCCCGTCTTCGAAGTACGGGGAGAGGGATGGCGCATATAGGAAACCCCGGCGAGAAAGGCCACAGGCCAATTCATGACCATGACTGATCCGATCGCAGACATGCTGACGCGTCTGCGTAACGCGAACTCGGCATACCACGACTCGGTGTCGATGCCGCACTCCAAGATCAAGTCGCACATCGCGGAGATCCTCCAGCAGGAGGGCTTCATCACGGGCTGGCGCGTCGAGGACGCCGAGGTCGGCAAGAACCTCGTCCTCGAGCTGAAGTTCGGCCCGAACCGTGAGCGCTCCATCGCGGGCATCAAGCGGATCTCCAAGCCCGGTCTCCGGGTGTACGCGAAGTCCACCAACCTGCCCAAGGTGCTGGGCGGCCTCGGCGTGGCGATCATCTCCACGTCGCACGGGCTCCTCACCGACAAGCAGGCCGGCAAGAAGGGCGTGGGTGGGGAAGTCCTCGCCTACGTCTGGTAGCAGAAGGGAACGGAGGAAACAGCTATGTCGCGCATCGGCAAGCTCCCCATCGCGGTTCCCGCCGGCGTGGACGTCACCATCGACGGCCGTACGGTCTCGGTCAAGGGCCCCAAGGGCTCGCTGTCCCACACCGTCGCGGCTCCGATCGACATCGCTAAGGGCGAGGACGGCACCCTGCAGGTGACCCGCCCGAACGACGAGCGTCAGAGCAGGGCCCTGCACGGCCTCTCCCGCACGCTGGTGGCGAACATGATCACCGGCGTGACCCAGGGTTACGTGAAGAAGCTCGAGATCAGCGGTGTCGGTTACCGAGTGACCGCCAAGGGTTCCAACCTGGAGTTCGCTCTCGGTTACAGCCACCCGATCCTGGTCGAGGCCCCCGAGGGCATCACCTTCAAGGTGGAGAGCCCGACCCGTTTCTCGGTCGAGGGCATCGACAAGCAGAAGGTCGGCGAGGTTGCGGCCAACATCCGCAAGCTGCGCAAGCCCGACCCGTACAAGGCCAAGGGCGTCAAGTACGAGGGCGAAGTCATCCGCCGCAAGGTCGGAAAGGCGGGTAAGTAAGCCATGGCATACGGGCAGAAGATCCTCAAGGGCGACGCCTACAAGCGCGCCGCGATCAAGCGCCGTCATCTCCGGATCCGCAAGAAGGTGTCCGGTACGGCGGAGCGCCCCCGTCTGGTCGTGACCCGCTCCAACCGCCACATCGTGGCGCAGGTGATCGACGACCTCAAGGGCCACACCCTGGCTTCCGCGTCCACGCTGGACGCGTCGGTCCGTGGTGCCGAGGGCGACAAGTCGGCGCAGGCCAAGCAGGTCGGCGCCCTGGTCGCCGAGCGTGCCAAGGCCGCCGGTGTCGAGGCCGTCGTGTTCGACCGTGGTGGCAACCAGTACGCCGGGCGCATCGCCGCCCTGGCGGACGCCGCCCGCGAAGCCGGGCTCAAGTTCTGAGCCTGCCGTAGCTAGCGGAAAAAGAGAGAGGTAATTCCAATGGCTGGACCCCAGCGCCGCGGTGGCGGTGCCGGTGGCGGCGAGCGGCGGGACCGGAAGGGCCGTGACGGCGGCGCTGCTGCCGCCGAGAAGACCGCGTACGTTGAGCGCGTCGTCGCGATCAACCGCGTCGCCAAGGTTGTGAAGGGTGGTCGTCGCTTCAGCTTCACCGCGCTGGTCGTGGTGGGCGACGGTGACGGCACCGTGGGTGTCGGATACGGCAAGGCCAAGGAGGTGCCGGCCGCCATCGCCAAGGGCGTTGAGGAGGCCAAGAAGCACTTCTTCAAGGTCCCGCGGATCCAGGGCACCATTCCGCACCCCATCCAGGGTGAGAAGGCGGCCGGCGTCGTGCTGCTCAAGCCCGCGTCCCCGGGTACCGGCGTGATCGCCGGTGGTCCGGTGCGCGCCGTGCTCGAGTGCGCCGGTATCCACGACGTGCTGTCGAAGTCGCTCGGCTCCGACAACGCCATCAACATCGTGCACGCGACCGTGGCGGCCCTGAAGGGCCTGCAGCGTCCCGAGGAGATCGCGGCCCGCCGTGGTCTGCCGCTCGAGGACGTCGCCCCCGCGGCCCTGCTGCGTGCGCGTGCCGGGGCGGGTGCGTAATCATGGCTCAGCTCAAGATCACGCAGGTCAAGTCCTACATCGGCAGCAAGCAGAACCACCGTGACACCCTGCGGTCGCTTGGTCTCAAGGGGATCAACACCGTGGTCGTCAAGGAGGACCGCCCCGAGTTCCGCGGAATGGTGCACACCGTCCGCCACCTCGTGACGGTCGAGGAGGTCGACTGATCATGGCGGAGCAGAACCCGCTGAAGATCCACAACCTCCGTCCCGCCCCGGGCGCCAAGACCGCCAAGACCCGTGTGGGTCGTGGTGAGGCGTCGAAGGGTAAGACGGCCGGTCGTGGTACCAAGGGCACCAAGGCCCGCTACCAGGTTCCGGAGCGCTTCGAGGGCGGCCAGATGCCGCTGCACATGCGCCTCCCGAAGCTGAAGGGCTTCAAGAACCCGTTCAAGACCGAGTACCAGGTCGTAAACCTCGACAAGCTGGCCGCGCTCTACCCCGAGGGTGGCGAGGTCACGGTCGAGGGCCTGGTGGCCAAGGGCGCCGTTCGCAAGAACAGCCTGGTCAAGGTCCTCGGCCAGGGCGAGGTCTCCGTGGCGCTGCAGGTGACGGTCGACGCCGTCTCCGGCTCCGCCAAGGAGAAGATCACCGCCGCCGGCGGCACGGTCACCGAGCTCGTCTGAGTCCCTTTCGGACGTGTCGCGATGACATAAGCGATCCCGACCGGGGATACCTCACAATGGGGTATCCCCGGTTGGTCGTTCCAAGGGGGGCAGTGTCGCCGGTAAGGTGGCCTGCACTGTTCTTTTTCGTATTCGTCGAACCTCAGACCGTCACCCTTGACGCAGTTGCGCGGGGGTCGCAGGAGGCACCGTGCTCACCGCGTTCGCCCGGGCGTTCAGGACGCCCGACCTGCGCAAGAAGCTGCTCTTCACGCTGGGCATCATCGTGGTCTACCGGGTCGGTACCCACATCCCGATCCCCGGCGTCAACTACAAGGCCGTCCAGCAGTGTGTGACCGAGGCACAGGGCAACCAGGGCCTGTTCGGTCTCGTCAACATGTTCAGCGGTGGCGCGCTGCTGCAGATCACGGTCTTCGCGCTCGGCATCATGCCGTACATCACGGCCAGCATCATCCTTCAGCTGCTGACCGTGGTCATCCCGCGTCTGGAGGCCCTGAAGAAGGAGGGCCAGGCCGGCACCACGAAGATCACGCAGTACACCCGCTACCTGACCGTGGCCCTCGCCATCCTGCAGGGCACCGGCCTGGTGGCCACCGCCCGCAGCGGCGCGCTCTTCAACGGCTGCTCGGTCGCCGGGAGCATCGTCCCGGACCAGGCCATCTTCACCACGATCACCATGGTGGTCTGCATGACCGCCGGTACGGCCGTCGTCATGTGGCTCGGTGAGCTGATCACCGACCGCGGCATCGGCAACGGCATGTCGATCCTGATGTTCATCTCGATCGCCGCGACGTTCCCGTCCGCGCTGTGGGCCATCAAGAAGCAGGGCACCCTGGCCGGCGGCTGGATCGAGTTCGGCACGGTGATCCTGGTCGGCCTGGTCATGGTCGGCCTGGTCGTCTTCGTCGAGCAGGCGCAGCGCCGTGTCCCGGTGCAGTACGCGAAGCGGATGATCGGCCGTCGCTCCTATGGCGGTACGTCCACGTACATCCCGCTCAAGGTGAACCAGGCGGGTGTGATTCCCGTCATCTTCGCCTCGTCGCTGCTCTACATCCCGGCGCTCGTGGCGCAGTTCGCGGGCGGCGACTCGGGCTGGAAGCGGTGGGTCACCCAGAACCTGACCAAGGGCGACCACCCGATTTACATCGTTACGTACTTCTTGCTCATCGTGTTCTTCGCGTTCTTCTACGTGGCGATCTCCTTCAACCCCGAAGAAGTCGCCGACAACATGAAGAAGTATGGTGGCTTCATCCCGGGCATCCGGGCTGGCCGACCGACCGCTGAGTACCTCAGCTACGTGCTCAACCGGATCACCTGGCCGGGTTCGCTGTATCTGGGTCTGATCGCTCTCGTACCGACAATGGCGTTGGTGGGCTTCGGGGCAAGCCAGAACTTCCCGTTCGGCGGGACCAGCATCCTGATCATCGTGGGTGTCGGTCTCGAGACGGTGAAGCAGATCGAGAGCCAGCTCCAGCAGCGCAATTACGAAGGGTTCCTCCGCTGATGCGTATCGTCCTCGTCGGGCCGCCGGGCGCCGGTAAGGGAACGCAAGCCGTCCGCCTCGCCGAGAAGCTGGCCATTCCGCACATCTCCACGGGCGACCTGTTCCGGGCCAACATCAGCCGGCAGACGGAGCTGGGCAAGCTCGCGAAGTCCTACATGGACGCCGGCAACCTCGTCCCCGACGAGGTGACCATCGCGATGGCCAAGGACCGCATGGAGCAGCCGGACGCCGAGCAGGGCTTCCTGCTGGACGGCTTTCCGCGGAACGTGAAGCAGGCCGAGGCGCTGGACCAGCTGCTGGAGAGCGAGAACATCAAGCTGGACGCGGTCCTGGACCTGGAGGTCCCCGAGGACGAGGTCGTCAAGCGGATCGCCGGGCGGCGCATCTGCCGCAACGACTCCGCGCACGTCTTCCACGTGACGTACAGCCCGCCGAAGAAGGAAGGCGTCTGCGACGTCTGCGGCGGCGAGCTGTACCAGCGCGACGACGACTCCGAGGACACCGTCCGCACGCGGCTGGAGGTCTACCACACGCAGACCGAGCCGATCATCGACTACTACAAGGCGCAGGGCCTGGTCGTGACGATCTCCGCCCTGGGCCCGGTGGACGAGATCACGCAGCGGGCGCTGGAGGCCCTCAAGCGCGAGAAGGCCGAGAAGTAGATCCCGGTCCTTCCGGCCGCGGTGCCCCGGCGGGTACCGCGGCCGTACTGTTGTGTACGTAACCGAGCCCACGTGAGTGACGGAGAGCGCAGGCCCCCCATGGTGCAGATCAAGACGCCCGAGCAGATCGCCAAGATGCGTGCGGCGGGCCTGGTCGTCGCCGCCATCCACGCCGCCACCCGTGAGGCCGCGGTGCCGGGCGCCTCCACCAAGGACCTCGACGAGGTCGCCCGCAAGGTCCTCGCCGAGCACGGCGCCACGTCGAACTTCCTCGGCTACGGCGGCTTCCCGGCGACCATCTGCACCTCCGTGAACGACGTCGTCGTCCATGGCATCCCGTCGGACAAGGTCGTCCTCAAGGACGGCGACATCATCTCCATCGACTGCGGCGCGATCGTGGACGGCTGGCACGGCGACGCCGCGTACACCGCCTTCGTCGGCTCCGGCCACGCCCCGGAGCTGATCGAGCTGTCCCGGGTGACGGAAGAGTCCATGTGGGCCGGCATCGCGGCGATGAAGCAGGGCAACCGCCTGGTCGACGTCTCCCGGGCCATCGAGACCTACATCCGCCGCCAGCCCAAGCCCGGCGGCGGCCGTTACGGCATCATCGAGGACTACGGCGGCCACGGCATCGGCACCGAGATGCACATGGACCCGCACCTGCTGAACTACGTCGACCGCCGCCGCGGCAAGGGCCCCAAGCTGGTGCCCGGTTTCTGCCTGGCCATCGAGCCGATGGTCTCGCTCGGCACCCCGAGGACCGAGGTCCTCGAGGACGACTGGACGGTCATCACCACGGACGGCACGTGGTCCTCCCACTGGGAGCACTCCGTCGCCCTGACCGAACAGGGCCCGCTGGTCCTGACCGCGCCCGACGGCGGCCGGGCGAAGCTCGCGGAGTACGGCGTCAAGGCTGCTCCCGACCCGCTCGCTTAGGGATCACCCCGTTGGGGCAGACTTCCTCGATTCGCCTTTCCGGGTGCGCCGACGTAGACTGACTCGTCGGCTCTCGTGCACCCGCATGTCCGCATGCGCCCGCAAGGGGAAGCGGGGGAGTCGATCAAGGTAGTCGATTCGAAGGGCGAAGCGTGGCCAAGAAGCAAGGTGCCATCGAGATCGAGGGCACTGTCGTCGAGTCTCTGCCGAACGCCATGTTCAAGGTCGAGCTCCAGAACGGCCACCAGGTCCTGGCACACATCAGCGGCAAGATGCGCATGCACTACATCCGCATCCTCCCTGACGACCGGGTCGTGGTGGAGTTGTCTCCGTACGACCTGACGCGTGGCCGGATCGTCTACCGCTACAAGTAGATCTTGCCCGCGCCCCGGGGTTGCCCGGAGCGATGGCACTGACCCGGAGAACCTCACCCCATGAAGGTCAAGCCGAGCGTCAAGAAGATCTGCGACAAGTGCAGGGTGATCCGCCGCCACGGCCGGGTCATGGTCATCTGCGACAACCCGCGCCACAAGCAGCGCCAGGGCTGACGCACGACCTGAACCCTCTGCACCGCTATCGCAGAGATTCGCGCGACGCGAGCTGAATATGTTCATACGCAGGACCCGAGTCCGTCAGGGCTCGACACCCCCGGTTCGGAGGCCGGGGACCCGGTTCGTACCTCGTACGGCGGCCGGGAGCCGGTTCTGCGTCAGACCTCCGAAGATCACCAGGAGCCATTGAATGGCACGCGTTTCCGGTGTCGACATCCCGCGCGACAAGCGCGTGGAGATCGCCCTCACCTACGTGTTCGGCATCGGCCGGACGCTCTCGAAGGAGACGCTGGCTGCGACCGGCGTCGACCCGAACACCCGTGTTCGTGACCTGACCGAAGAGCAGCTGGTCGCGATCCGTGAGTACGTCGACAACAACATCAAGACCGAGGGTGACCTCCGTCGCGAGATCCAGGCCGACATCCGCCGCAAGGTCGAGATCGGCACCTACCAGGGTCTCCGTCACCGTCGCGGTCTGCCCGTCCGCGGTCAGCGCACCAGCACCAACGCCCGTACCCGCAAGGGCCCGCGTCGCGCCATCGCCGGCAAGAAGAAGCCGGGCAAGAAGTAGTCCGCAGCGGACACCTGTCCACGGTCTTCGCTGTAGGACCGACCACCTCCCTAGGAGTTTGTAGATGCCCCCCAAGGGTCGTCAGGGCGCTGCCAAGAAGGTGCGCCGCAAGGAAAAGAAGAACGTCGCTCACGGCCACGCGCACATCAAGAGCACGTTCAACAACACGATCGTCTCCATCACGGACCCGTCCGGCAACGTGATCTCCTGGGCCTCCGCCGGCCACGTCGGCTTCAAGGGCTCCCGGAAGTCCACGCCGTTCGCCGCGCAGATGGCCGCCGAGTCGGCCGCCCGCCGCGCCCAGGAGCACGGCATGCGCAAGGTCGACGTGTTCGTCAAGGGCCCGGGCTCCGGTCGTGAGACCGCGATCCGCTCCCTGCAGGCCACGGGCCTCGAGGTCGGCTCCATCCAGGACGTCACCCCGACCCCGCACAACGGCTGCCGCCCGCCGAAGCGCCGCCGCGTCTGAGGTCCGGCTGCCTCGAGGATTCGGGCGGTACGGCTCCGTAAGGGGCGTACCGCCCGTACCCTTGCAGTACCCCGTGTTTTTCGGGCACGGGTTCCGTCGGGCGTCATATAGCGGGCGCCCACGACTGAAGGATCTGATCCACACATGCTGATCGCTCAGCGACCCTCGTTGACCGAAGAGGTCGTCGACGAGTTCCGCTCCCGGTTCGTGATCGAGCCGCTGGAGCCGGGCTTCGGCTACACCCTCGGCAACTCGCTCCGCCGCACCCTCCTGTCGTCGATCCCCGGCGCTGCTGTCACCAGCATCCGCATCGACGGCGTCCTGCACGAGTTCACCACCGTGCCGGGCGTCAAGGAGGACGTCACCGACCTGATCCTCAACATCAAGCAGCTGGTCGTCTCCTCGGAGCACGACGAGCCGGTCGTGATGTACCTGCGCAAGCAGGGCCCGGGTCTGGTCACCGCCGCCGACATCGCGCCCCCGGCCGGTGTCGAGGTGCACAACCCCGACCTGGTCCTCGCCACGCTCAACGGCAAGGGCAAGCTGGAGATGGAGCTGACCGTCGAGCGCGGTCGCGGCTATGTCTCCGCCGTGCAGAACAAGCAGGTGGGCCAGGAGATCGGCCGTATCCCGGTCGACTCCATCTACTCGCCGGTGCTCAAGGTCACGTACAAGGTCGAGGCCACGCGTGTCGAGCAGCGCACCGACTTCGACAAGCTGATCGTCGACGTCGAGACCAAGCAGGCGATGCGTCCCCGTGACGCCATGGCCTCCGCCGGCAAGACCCTGGTCGAGCTGTTCGGTCTCGCCCGCGAGCTGAACATCGACGCCGAGGGCATCGACATGGGCCCGTCCCCGACGGACGCCGCCCTGGCCGCCGACCTGGCGCTGCCGATCGAGGAGCTGGAGCTCACGGTCCGCTCCTACAACTGCCTCAAGCGCGAGGGCATCCACTCCGTGGGTGAGCTCGTCGCCCGCTCCGAGGCGGACCTCCTGGACATCCGCAACTTCGGTGCGAAGTCCATCGACGAGGTCAAGGCGAAGCTGGCCGGCATGGGCCTGGCCCTGAAGGACAGCCCGCCCGGATTCGACCCGACCGCCGCCGCCGACGCCTTCGGTGCCGACGACGACGCGGACGCCGGGTTCGTCGAGACCGAGCAGTACTGAGCGCTCCGCGAGGAGGGCCGTACCGCGGCTGCGGGCCGGCTGTGGCCGGTCCCGCAGTTCCCCGCGCCCCTTGGGGGCGCGGACGCTCCGGGTGCCTGCAAGGGCACCCGGATCTTCGACGGGCAACCGCCCGCTCGGATACTGACCCCGGTACCTGACACGGCCGGGGCAGACACACAGGAGAAGAACCATGCCGAAGCCCACCAAGGGTGCCCGTCTGGGCGGCAGCGCCGCGCACGAGAAGCTGCTCCTCGCGAACCTCGCGAAGTCGCTGTTCGAGCACGGCCGTATCACCACCACCGAGGCGAAGGCCCGCCGCCTGCGCCCGTACGCCGAGCGTCTGATCACCAAGGCGAAGAAGGGCGACCTTCACAACCGCCGCCAGGTGCTCCAGGTCATCACGGACAAGAGCATCGTCCACACGCTCTTCACCGAGATCGGCCCGCGGTACGAGAACCGTCCGGGTGGCTACACCCGCATCACCAAGATCGGTAACCGCCGGGGCGACAACGCGCCCATGGCCGTCATCGAGCTGGTCGAGGCGCTGACGGTGCAGCAGAAGGCCGTGGGTGAGGCCGAGGCCGCCACCAAGCGCGCGGTCAAGGAGGCCGACGAGGCCAAGGCTGCCGAGACCACCGAGGCTCCGGCCGAGGAGGCCGCCGCCGAGGAGTCGAAGGACGCCTGAGGCTCTGCCTGACGCAGGAAGCGGGTTCGCCCTTCGGGGCGGGCCCGCTTCCGCGTTTTCTCCACACGGCACCGCCCTGAGAGGATTTCCAGGTGAGCGATGAAGTACAGCCCGGCCACGTCCGTGTCCGCCTCGACATCTCCTACGACGGCACCGACTTCCACGGCTGGGCCAAGCAGGCTGGCGGCAGGCGGACCGTGCAGGGCGAGATCGAGGACGCCCTGCGCACGGTGACGCGGTCCCGGGAGACGTACGAGCTGACGGTGGCCGGGCGCACGGACGCGGGGGTCCACGCGCGCGGACAGGTGGCGCACGTGGACCTGCCCGAGGGGGTCTGGCGCGAGCACAACCAGAAGCTGCTCAAGCGGCTCGCCGGCCGGTTGCCGAAGGACGTGCGGGTATGGGCGCTTCGGCCGGCGCCGCGCGGATTCAACGCCCGGTTCTCCGCCGTCTGGCGCCGGTACGCCTACCGGGTCACCGACAACCCCGGCGGCGTAGACCCCATCCTCCGCAACCACGTCCTGTGGCACGACTGGCCGCTCGACGTGGACGCCATGAACGAGGCTGCCCGAGCGCTGCTGGGCGAGCACGACTTCGCCGCGTACTGCAAGCGCCGGGAGGGCGCCACCACCATCCGCACGCTGCAGGAACTGAGCCTGGTCCGGGGCGACGACGGCATCATCACGGCCACGGTCCGGGCCGACGCCTTCTGCCACAACATGGTGCGCTCGCTGATCGGTGCGCTGCTGTTCGTCGGGGACGGGCACCGGGGGCCGGAGTGGCCCGGAAAGGTACTGACCGCGGGCGTGCGGGACTCCGCCGTCCATGTCGTGCGGCCGCACGGGCTGACCCTGGAGGAGGTCGGCTACCCCGCCGACGAGTTGCTGGCGGCCCGGAACAGGGAAGCGCGCAACAGGCGGACGCTGCCCGGCGCGGGCTGCTGCTGAACGCCCGCGGCGCCCGGCTCCTTGGGCGCGGAACCGTGCATTCTGCCCGTGAGGTGCAGATGCGAAACGTGCAATCTACCTGCGCCGTGCAGGTAGATGTGCCCCTTTAACGGACATAGCGGACTTAGATTTCCACAAGTCCCTTACCATTTTCACATTTCTCGTATAGTGTCGCGTCGCTCGGTCATTGGTTCGACAGGGGGGCCGGGCGCAGGGTGGGGGTCAGCGGGCCATTGTCGGCCCGGGGGTGGATTTTTCATGACATCAGTTGGTGCTGCCCGCACCGGGGGGCGCAGGGCTGCCCCGCGCCAGGGCGCAGGACGGCGGAGAGCCGGCCGGGGCGACGGTGCCCCGCTGGGGCTGCTGCCGGTGCCGCCGACGGATCGGGAGAAGTACTCCTACAGCCGTCGCAACCTGTGGATTCTGACGCTTGCGTCGATCGTCAGCTTCGGTTGCCTGACGGCAAGTCAGGTCGCACTCGCGAAGGCCAGTCCGCTGACGTGGATCTTCGCTCCACCGCTCTTCTTCACCGTCGTCTACTACTTGATCTCCCTGCGGGTGAATGGTTTCACCAGGGACTTCGACCTCGCCTACCACAAGCGGCTGGTGAACGGCTGGCGGCCCGAGGTGTACCCGACGGTCGACGTGTTCCTGCCGGTGTGCGGTGAACCCATCGAGGTGCTGCACAACACCTGGCGGCGCGTACGGGAGATGGCCGACCACTATCCCGGCGTCTGCGTTCCGTTCGTGCTCGACGACGGTGCCAGCCCCGAGCTGGAGGCGATGGCCCGCGACTTCGGGTTCCGCTACGGCACCCGGGAGAACCGCGGCTGGTTCAAGAAGGCCGGCAACCTGCACTTCGGCTTCGGACAGTCGGACGGCGCCTACGTCCTGATCCTGGACGCCGACTTCACCCCGCGCGCCGACCTGCTCGAGGAGCTGCTGCCGTACATGGAGGCCGATCCGCGCATCGGCATCGTGCAGTCGCCGCAGTACTTCCGCGTCCTGGACTCGCAGAACTGGATCGAGCGCGGCGCGGGAGCGGTGCAGGAGCTGTTCTACCGATCGGTGCAGGTGTCGCGTCAGAACAGCGACGGCGCCATCTGCGTGGGCTCGTGCGCCGTCTACCGGCGGGCGGCCCTGGAGACCAACGGCGGGACGACGCTGATCGAGCACTCCGAGGACGTGCACACCGGATTCGACCTGCGCGGACTCGGCTGGGACCTGAAGTACGTGCCGATCGCGCTGTCCACCGGCGTGTGCCCGGACACGGCCGGCGCCTTCTTCAACCAGCAGTACCGCTGGTGCTCGGGCTCGATGTCGCTGCTCGGCAGCGGGAAGTTCTGGGACGCGCCGATCCGGTTCTCCAGCCGGCTGTGCTACATGTCCGGCTTCTTCTACTACATCCACACGGCGCTGTTCACCTTCGTCGCGCCGCTCGTGCCCATCGTCCTGCTGCTCACCAGCCCCGAGATGCTCCAGGTCAAGAACCTGGTCTGGGTGCTGCCCAGCATCGCCTACACGACGCTCGTCTTCCCGATGTGGCACAAGGCGCCCTACCGGCTGGAGGCCTGGTCGGCCCGGCTGATGTACGGCTGGGCGCACGTCTTCGCCATCTGGGACATCCTGCGCAAGCAGCGCATGGGCTGGCAGCCGACCGGTTCCAAGGGCGCGAAGAAGAACAAGACGCGCCGGTTCTGGCTGGGCCTGTGGATCTGGAGCGGCGGCACCGCCGTGGTGTGGGTCGGCGCCGCCGTGTACCGGCTCTTCACCGGGTATCCGCCGGACTTCGCCCTCGTCCTGTCCTCGGGGCTGTTCTACGCGCTGGTGGTCACCCGTGCGCTGATCCAGCCCAAGGAGCACCACACAGCAGGTGACGCCGCATGATCCGCAAGACCCTGCTGCCGCTGTGCGCGGCGCTGGTGTTCCTGGGGGGCGTCTCCGGCTGCGGCCTGCTCGGCGGCGACGACCCCGCGGCCAGGGCCGCTCGCCATCCCGCGGGCTCCTCGTCCCGGAAGGCCGAGGCGGCGGTGCCGTACGACGTGGCGCCCCTGCTGGACCCGAAGAAGGAGTTCTTCGGGGTCGCGGTGGACGGAGCGCCCAGCTCCATGAAGCCCGTGGACGCCTTCGCCAGAACCGTCGGCAAGAAGCCGAACCTGGTCGGCTCGTACTCCTCGTGGGGCGACGGGTTCAACGCCGAGGGGGCCAGGAACGTCTTCGACTACGGCGGGTTGCTGTACGTGTCGTGGGAGCCGTTCAAGCCCGGCCTCGACAAGATCGCGGACGGGTCCCAGGACGCCTACATCAGGAAGTTCGCGAAGAGCGTCCACGAGACGAACGTGCCCGTCGCGATCAGCTTCGGCCACGAGATGAACGGCAACTGGTACCCGTGGGGGACCAAGGGCACCACGCCGGAGACCTTCGTGAAGGCGTGGCGGCACATCCACGACGTCTTCCAGGACGTGGGCGCCACCAACGTCATCTGGGTGTGGAGCCCCAATGTGATCAACCCGGTGCCGTCGGTGGAGCTGGAGCCGTACTGGCCCGGTGACGCCTATGTCGACTGGGTCGGGGTCGTCGGCTACTGGTCGAGGACCGGCGCCCACACGTTCGCCACCCTGTACGGGCCGACGCGGCGCCAGGTGGCGCGGTTCACCCACAAGCCGGTGCTGATCAGCGAGACCTCGTCGGAGCCCGGTGAGCGGCGGCGCGCGGACGTGCGCGCGCTGCTGACAGGGGTCGAGAAGGACGGCGACGTCATCGGCTTCCTGTGGTTCAACATCCCCAAGCGGGCCGACTGGCGCATCCAGAGCAGCCCCCTCGCCCTGGCCGAGTTCAAGCGCCTGATCGCGGGCGACGCCTTCGGATTCGAGGTGCCGCGGTCATGAGCCATCAGCAGGGCGGCGGCCGGCCGGGCGCGGGACGGCAGGACTGGCAGCAGCACCAACCGCCGTACGCCGATCAGCAGCAGCCGTACGAACCGCAGACGCGGGCGCAGCCGTACGGGCAGCATCAGCAGGCATACGCCGGGCAGCCGCAGCCGCAGCCGCAGCCGCAGCCGTATGCCGGGCAGCCATACGCCGGACAGCCCCAGCCCCGGCCCCAGCCGTATCCCGGGCAGCCGCAGCAGCACGGCCGGCAGGAGTACCCGCTCTACGGCGGTGATCCCGACGCCGAGTACTACGTGCCGTACTACACCGTCGTCGAGCCCGAGCCCGTGGCGGAGCCCGAGCCGGGCTATGTGCTGCCGGAGGTACCGGTGTCGGCCTGGTCGGTCGACAACGGCCGCTCGGCGTGGATCAGCCGGGGCGTGCTCGTACTGATCCTGCTGGTGCAGGCGGGGCTGTCCTACCGGCTCGGCGGGAGCGCCTTCGCGCCGGAGGCGAAGTTCCTCATGGCCGACGGCAGGCTGTCCGGACCGGTGGCCGGCCTCGGCCTGGCCGGCGCCCGGACCCTGAGCCTGGCCTGGGCCCTCGGGGCGACGGCCCTGCTGTTCGGCGCGACCCGGCTGCTGTTCAACGCCCGGGCGGCTCTCGCCGCCGCCGCCATGTACTCGGTGCTGGAGCCGACCGTCTTCACGGGCCGGTACGCCTCCTGGCACTCGCTGTCGCTGTTCCTGCTCGCGGCGGCCCTGTGGCTGCTGGCCAGGACCCGGCAGTCCAGCCCGGCGGCCGTGCTGGTGGCGGCGCCCTTCGCGGCGCTGGCGCCCTTCGCCGCGTACTCGGCGGCGCTGTACCTGCCCACGCTGGCCGTGCTCGCGGTGCTGACCGCCTACCGGTTCCGCGCAGCGGGCGCCCTGCTGCGGGGCGCGCTGTTCGCCGTGGCGACCGGGGCCCTGTGCTTCGTGGGCGTCCGGCTCGTCGGCACGCCGAGCGGCTGGAACGCCCATGGCACCGACAGCGCGTTCGACCTGCTGAGGAAGAGCGCCGAGTGGGGCGGGGTCGTCGTGGTGGTCGCCCTGATCGGTGCCGTGGGGTACGTCCGCCGGGCCCGCATGGGCGAGATGCCGTGGGCCGAGGGATCCGCGCCCGGTGCGATCCGGCGGTCCGCGCTGGGCCTGACGATGTGCGCCACCGCGCTGCTCGCCCCGCTCTACCAGGCCTGGCTGGGCAACGGCAGCTCGTTGCACATCCACGTGGGCTTCGGACTGCTCTTCGCAGTGCCGATGGCGGGACTGGGCATCTCGCGGATGATGGGCGCCCACTTCCGGTACCCGCAGATCGGCATCATGATCTACGTCGCCGCGCTGGTCATCGGCATGGCGCAGACCCGGGAGCTGTACGAGCCGCCGGACTCCGCCGGCCTGGTCGGCGCGCTGAGCAAGGTGGTCGACGACAAGGGCAGCTACCTGACCGACGAGCCCGAGATCTCCGCGTACTACCTGCGCGCGCGGACGAGCCCCGGCCAGTGGCACCGGGCGGAGCGGGGCCAAGCCCTCGCCGCCGAGGTGAAGAAGGGGTCCTACGACGCGATCGTGCTGCGGACCGCCTCGGTGCCCGAGGCGCTGCGCGGCTCCGGGAAGTACCGGCTGCTGGGCGTGGTGCGGGCCTCCGGCAAGGACGGCGGACGGGCCCCGTACCGGATCTGGGTGAAGCGATGACGGCGTACTCCCCCTCGGTCGACGAGTCCCAGGGCTCCGCGCAGCACACACGGGCCGGCCGCCGCAGGGCCGCGTCCGGCCCCGGCAGGGGTTCGGCTCCGGTCGTCTTCGCGCTGCCCGCGCTGGTCGCGCTCGCGTGTGTGCTGCCCGGGCTGGGCCGCCGTCAGCTCTGGCGCGACGAGCACGCCACCTGGTGGGCGTCCACGCTGTCGTGGCACTACCTCGGGCGGCTGATCGACAACATCGACGTCGTCTTCACGCCGTACTACGCCTCCATGCACCTGTGGATCATGGGCGCCGGCGACTCGCCTGCGATGCTGCGGCTCCCGGAGGCGCTGGCCATGGCCGCTTCGGCGGGTCTCGTCGCTCTCATCGGGCGGCGGATGTTCGCGCTGCGCACGGGTCTGCTGGCGGGACTGCTGTTCGCGGTGGTGCCGGCGATCACCCGGTACGGGCAGGAGGCACGGCCGTACGCGTTCGCGACGATGTTCGCGCTGCTGGCCACGCTGCTCCTGCTGCGGGCCCTGGACAGGCCGGGCCTGGGCGCCTGGACCGGGTACGGGCTCGCCCTCGCGGCGACTGGTTTCAGCCACCTGGTGGCCATGTCCGTCCTCGCCGCGCACCTGTTGCTGGTGGTGCAGGCCAAGCGGCGCGGTGACCGCATCGCGGGCTACGCCTTCGCGGGAGCGGCGCTGCTGGGCCTGTCCATCACCTTTCCGATGGTGGCGCAGGGCACGGGCCAGAGCGGGCAGATCGCCTGGAACGTCACCACGACCAGCGATCTGACGCAGCTTCCGTCGACCCTCTTCGGCTCGTGGACCACGGGCGGCGCGGTCATGGGCCTCGGGCTGCTCGGCCTGCTCGCGGCGCGGCGGTACGCGTTCGTGCTCGCCGCCTGGGCGGTGCTGCCCCCCGTGCTCACCTTCCTGACGGCCAACCAGCTCCATCTGTTCCTGCCGCGCTATCTCCTGTTCACGATTCCGGCGTGGACGCTCCTGGTGGCCGCCGCCGTCACCCGGCTCGCCGGGCGGCTCGATCCTCAGGCCCGCCGGGGTGCCGGCGTCAAGGTGCTCAGCGGTGTGCTGGTGGCCGTCGTCGCGGCCGGATACGCCTTCGTGGCGTGGCCGGCGATCGGCGACGCCAAGCGGGACCTGGCCACGGAGCCGGACTACCGGGGGGCCGCGAACGTGATCGCGGCCGGGGAGCGGCCCGGCGACGGGATGATCTTCAACGGCGTGATGTCCGAGCGCCGTGCCATGGCCTACGAGCTGCGGGACCGCAAGGCCCCGAAGGACGTGCTCATGGAGTGGACCCCGCAGCAGAACGGGTCGTACGGCGCCTCCGAGTGCAAGCATCCTGCCCGCTGCCTCAAGGGCGCCGACCGGCTCTGGCTGGTCTCCACCGTCAGCGACGGACGCCCGCTGCTCACCGGCAAGGACGAGAAGGCGGCCGCCGTGATCGAGAAGGACTTCAAGGCCGTGCGCACGGTGAAGCTGAACCACGTCGTGGTGCAGCTGCTCGAGCGCAGGTAACGGCTGACACGAGTAAGAAGGAGGCCGCGAGGTGCGGCTCACCGTCATCGGCACCGGCTACCTCGGTGCCACCCACGCCGCCTGCATGGCGGAGCTCGGGCACGAGGTGCTCGGGGTCGATGTCGATCCGGACAAGGTCGCCGCGCTGCGGTCCGGGCGGGTGCCGTTCCACGAGCCGGGGCTGCCCGAGCTGATCGCACGGCACACCGCGAGCGGGCGGCTGCGGTTCACCACGTCGTACGAGGAGGCCGGCGCCTTCGGGGAGGTGTACTTCGTGTGCGTGGGCACCCCGCAGCGAGCGGGCTCCGACGGCGCGGACCTGACGTACGTCGACGCGGCCTTCGCGGCGGTCGCGGCGCACGCTGCCGAGGACGCGCTGCTGGTGGGCAAGTCGACCGTGCCGGTGGGGACGGCGCGGCGGCTGGCGGACGCGCACGGCATCGAGGTCGCCTGGAACCCGGAGTTCCTCCGGGAGGGCTTCGCCGTCGAGGACACGCTGCGGCCGGACCGGCTGGTGTTCGGCGTGGCCTCCGCACGGGCCGAATCGATTCTGCGCGAGGTCTACGCGCCTGTCCTGGCCGCCGGGACACCGCTCGTCACCGCGGACTTCCCGACCGCCGAGCTGGTCAAGACGGCCGCCAACGCCTTCCTCGCCACCAAGATCTCCTTCATCAACGCGATGGCCGAGGTGTGCGAGGCCGCCGGCGGCGACGTCGGGGTCCTCGCCGAGGCCCTCGGGCACGACGACCGGATCGGTGGGAGGTTCCTGCGGGCCGGGGTCGGTTTCGGCGGGGGCTGCCTGCCCAAGGACATCCGCGCCTTCGCGCACCGCGCCGACGAACTGGGGGTGCGGCTGACGTTCCTGCGCGAGGTCGACGCGATCAACATGCGGCGCCGCGACCGGGTGGTCGAGCTGGCCCGCGAGCTGTGCGGGGGCACCGTACTGGGCGCTCGGATCGCCGTGCTGGGCGCGGCGTTCAAGCCGGACTCGGACGACATCCGCGACTCGCCCGCCCTGAACGTGGCCGCGCGCCTGAAGCTCGACGGCGCCGACGTCACGGTCTACGACCCCGAGGCGATGGACAACGCCCGCAAGACGTTCCCGCTGCTCGGGTACGCGATGTCGGCCGAGGAGGCGTTGCTCGGGGCCGATCTGGTGCTGCATCTGACCGAGTGGCGGCAGTTCCGGGAGATCGACCCGGCACGGGCCCGGTCGCTGGTTTCCCGTCCGCGGATCGTGGACGGGCGGGGGGTGCTCGACGCGAGGGGGTGGACCGCGGCGGGCTGGCAGTTCCGGGCGCTGGGCAGGCCCGCGCCCGTCGCGGACGGGGCCCGCCAGGGCCTCCAGGGGAGGGACGGAACGACATGAGGGGCCACGACATGTACGCCGGCGTACCGGTCACCGTGGTGATGCCGACGTACAACGAGGCGGCGAACCTGCCGCGGATGGCCGAGGCGGTGCTCGGACTGCCGGTCGACGGGCTGCACCTGAAGATCGTCGACGACTCCAGCCCGGACGGCACCGGGCGGATCGCCGAGGAACTGGCCGAGAAGTACAACGGGGACGGCCGGTGGCGGATGAGCGTGCTGCACCGGACCGAGAAGGACGGGCTGGGACGGGCCTATGTGGCGGGCATGAGCGCCGCGCTCGCCGAGGGCGCCGGCTATGTCCTGCAGATGGACGCCGACGGCAGCCACCCGGTGGAGGCGGTGCCGCGGATGCTGGGCACGGCCCTGGCCTCCGGGGTCGGCCTGGTGATCGGCAGCCGGTACGTCGAGGGCGGTGCGCTGGACGAGGAGTGGGGCAGGCACCGGGTGCTGCTGTCCCGCTTCGCCAACCGCTACGCCCGCGCCGTGCTCGGCACCAAGATCCGGGACATCACCGCCGGCTTCAACCTGTGGTCCGCGCAGGCCCTTCGGGACGTCGACCTGGCCACCCTGGACAGCGCCGGCTACAGCTTCCAGGTGGAGCTGAAGTACAAGGCCGTCCGTGCCGGTCACAGCGCCGTCGAGATCCCGATCCGGTTCGAGGAGCGCACGGAGGGCGTCTCCAAGATGAACCTCGCGACGCAGATCGAGTCGGCGCTGGTGCCGCTGCGGCTGCGGTTGCGCAGCCGGCGGAGCTGAGTGCGCGATGGGCGGACGGCACGCGGTTCCCTCGCGGTCGGGGAGACTGTTCCGCGAGATCGCGAAGTTCGGCGTGGTGGGGCTCTCGGGATTCGTCGTCAACTTCGCGGTCTTCAACGCCATCAGGACCGTCGTCCACTGGCAGACCGTCAGGGCGAGTGTCGTGGCGACGGCCGTCGCGGTCCTGGGCAACTACCTCGGCCTGCGGTACTTCGCGTACCGGGACCCCGGCCGGGACGAGGGGACGGGCCGGCGCAGGGAGCTGGGCCTCTTCCTCTTCTTCAGCGCGATCGGCCTGGTCATCGAGAACTCGGTCCTCTACCTGACCACGTACGGGTTCGGCTGGGACGGCGCGCTGGCCGGCAACGTCTCCAAGTTCTTCGGCATCGGCATCGCGACCCTGTTCCGCTTCTGGTCGTACCGGACGTGGGTCTTCACGGCGCCCGGCGGCCGGCCGGAGCCCACCCCGGTGGTCTCGCGCGGTGGCGCACCCGCCTTCCCCACCCCGCCGGCCGGGCCCCCCGAGACCGTCTTGAACGT
>NZ_JBLEBI010000189.1:0-13157 GCF_047340315.1 Streptomyces sp. AF1A | reverse complement strand
GGGCACATGGTGCGACTGCCCGGCCGGGCCGCGACCCGGCCGCCCCGTCCTTACGGGCACCCGCGCGCACCGCTGGCCCCACGGCGGCCGGACGGCACCGGCGGGAACGGCAGCCGGCCGGGTGTGCTCCGGTCGGCCCTGACCGGACGCAGCCTCGCCGGACAGGTGTTCGTCTTCCAGGTCGTCATCGTGCTGCTGCTGGTCGTCTCGGCCGTGGTGGCCCAGGTCCTCCAGGTGCAGCACGACACCACCACCGAGGCCCGCAACCGCTCCCTCGCCGTGGCCCAGACGTTCGCCCACTCGCCCGGCATCGTCGCGGCGCTGCGCTCCCCGGACCCCACGGTCGTCCTCCAGCCACAGGCCGAGGCCGCCCGCAAGTCGAGCGGCGTGGACTTCATCGTCGCGATGAACACGCAGGGCATCCGCTACACACACCCCAGTCCCGACCGCATCGGCGAGAAGTTCGTCGGCACCATCGGCCCGGCACTCGCCGGGGGCACGGTCGTCGAGGAGGTCAACGGCACGATCGGCCCGCTGGTGCAGGCGGTGGTGCCCGTGAAGGACGACGGCAAGGTGGTGGGCCTGGTGTCGGCCGGGATCACCATCGCGCACGTGGGCGGCGCCGCCACCAAGCAGCTGCCGCTGCTGCTCGCCTCGGCCGCGGTGGCGCTCGTGCTGGCCACCGGGGGCACAGCCCTGGTCAGCAGACGGCTGCTGCGCCAGACGCACGGCCTGGGACCGTCCGAGATGACCCGGATGTACGAGCACCACGACGCGGTGCTGCACGCCGTCCGCGAGGGGGTGCTCATCGTCGGCGGCAACGGCCGGCTGCTGCTCGCCAACGACGAGGCGCAGCGCCTGCTGGACCTGCCGGAGGACGCCGAGCGGCGCACCGTTCTGGAGCTGGGCCTCGACGACGAGACGGCGGCGCTGCTGGCCTCCGGGCGGGTGGCCACCGACGAGGTGCACCTGGTCAAGGACCGGCTGCTGGCGATCAACCAGCGGCCCACCGATCTGCGCGGTGGTCCGGCCGGCAGCGTCGCCACACTGCGCGACTCCACCGAGCTGCGCGCCCTGTCCGGCCGCGCGGAGGTGGCCCGGGAGCGCCTGAACATGCTCTACGACGCCGGGGTGGGCATCGGCACCAGCCTGGACGTGACCCGGACCGCCGAGGAGCTGGCCGAGCTGGCGGTGCCCCGGTTCGCCGACTTCGCCACCGTGGACCTGTTCGACCCGGTGCTGAACGGGGAGGAGCCGCGGCCGGGTACCGCCCTGCTCCGGGCGGCCGTCGCGGGCATCCACAAGGACCCGCCGCTGTACCCGGTGGGCCGGCGGATCCGGTGGGTGACCACCTCGCCGCAGGCGCGCAGCCTGACGACCGGGCAGTCGGTCGTCGCGCCCCGGCTGCGCTCGGCGCCCGGCTGGCGCGCGCAGGACCTGGAGCGCACCGACCAGGTCCTGGCGTACGGCATCCACTCGCTGATCACCGTGCCGCTCCGGGCGGGCAACCTGGTGCTGGGCGTGGCGAACTTCTGGCGGTCGCAGAAGCCGGAGCCGTTCGACACCGAGGAGCTGGCCCTGGCCGAGGAGCTGGTGGCGCGGGCCGCGGTGTCCATCGACAACGCCCGCAGGTACACGCGCGAGCACAGCATGGCGGTCACGTTGCAGCGCAGCCTGCTGCCGCGGTCCCTGCCCGAGCAGGGCGCCCTGCAGCTCGCCTACCGCTATCTGCCGGCACAGGCCGGGGTGGGCGGCGACTGGTTCGACGTGCTGCCGCTGTCCGGCGCCCGGGTGGCCCTCGTGGTCGGGGACGTGGTGGGGCACGGACTGCACGCGGCGGCGACCATGGGCCGGCTGCGCACGGCCGTGCACAACTTCTCCTCGCTCGATCTGCCGCCCGACGAACTGCTCGGGCTGCTGGACGAGTTGGTGGGCCGGATCGACCAGGACGAGACCCCGGAGGACGGCGCCGTGGTGACGGGCGCGACCTGCTTGTACGCGGTGTACGACCCGGTCTCCCGGCGCTGCACCATCGCCCGGGCCGGCCATCCGCCGCCCGCGCTGGTGCACCCGGACGGCAGCGTGGAGTTCGCCGAGGTGCCGGCCGGGCCGCCGCTGGGCCTGGGCGGGCTGCCGTTCGAGACGGCCGACCTGGAGCTGGCCGAGGGCAGCCGGCTGGTGCTGTACACGGACGGCCTGGTGGAGGACCGCGAGCGGGACATCGACATCGGCCTGAACCTGCTGGCGGACGCGCTGCGCCGCACGCCGGGCGCGTCCCCGGAGGACACCTGCCGCGCCGTGCTGGACCAGCTCCCGGCCCGGCCCAGCGACGACGTCGCGCTGATCGTCGCCCGCACCTGCGTGCTGGGCCCGGACCGGGTCGCCGAGTGGCAGGTGCCGTCCGATCCGGCGGCCGTGTCGGACGTGCGGTCCGCGGTGACCCGGCAGCTGAGCGACTGGGGCCTGGACGAGCTGGTGTTCACCACGGAGCTGACCCTGAGCGAGCTGGTCACCAACGCCATCCGCTACGGTCGTGCCCCGATCGGCGTGCGGCTGCTGCGCGACCGCACCCTGATCTGCGAGGTCTCCGACCGCAGTACGACATCGCCGCATCTGCGCTACGCGGCGAGCACCGACGAGGGGGGCCGCGGCCTGTTCCTGGTCGCGCAGATGGCCGAGCGCTGGGGCACCCGCTACACCCCCGAGGGCAAGATCATCTGGGCGGAACAGCCGCTGTAAACGGGTTGAGCGCGCGTGCGGCGCCGGGTGATGATCTCCGGCATGTTCTCTCGCAGGAATCGCCGCCCGAAGTCCCCTGCCCTCAGCACGGCCTGGGAGGCCCTGGACGGTGGTGACGTGCCCGGCGCGCTGCGGCAGCTGCGGGCGGCAGGCGAGGACCAGCCGCTGGGTGAGGTGGCGCAGGTGGTGGTGCGGGCCGCCGAGGCGGCCGGCTTCGACGACCTCGCCGAAGCCGCCGCCGCGCTGGCCGCCGCCCCGGAACGGCCGCGAGCGCTCTACGACTTCGGGTACGCGTGCGTCGAGCGCGGCGTGTCCCACCTGGCGGTCCCCGCGCTCCGCGAGGCGCTGCGCCGCAGCGACGGCTCCCCCGCCGTGCTGCGCGAGCTGGTGTCCGCGTACGAGGACGAGGGCCGGCACCGCGAGGCGGCGACCGAGCTCGTCCGCCACGAGAGCACCTTCGCGCACTGGCCGGACCGCTATCTGCTGGTGTTCAACGCCGTCATGGCCGGGGACCTGGACCTGGCCCGCCGCCAGCACGCACTGCTGCCGGACCCGGAGGACCCGCAGTGGCAGCCGGCGCGGGAGCGGCAGAACCAGATGCTGCGGCGCGCGGCGGACGCGGAAGGGGTGGGCGGCCTCGGGCCGACGGATCTGCGCGGCTGGCAGTACGTGATGGGCGGCTCGGTGCTGGGCACGCTCTCCCCCTACGGCTTCACGGCGGGCATGAGCGGCCGCTACGCCTGGCTGCAGGACACCCCCGGCCAGTGCCTGCGCGGCCTGCTGCGGCTGCGGGAGCTGCTGGCGGCCGCCGAGGTGGGGCCGCGCTCGGTGTCGCTGCTGCCCGACCGGGACTCCCGCATCCTGGGCCTCGCCGCGTCCGAGGTGCTGGGCGTGCCGGCCGAGCCGTTCGCACCCGGCCGGGCGGACACCGTGGTCGTGGCCTACGACCTCGACGGGCTCGCGGCCCACGACGGCGGCCCGGAGATCATCGGGGAGCTCTTCGAGCGCGCCCCCGGCCAGGTGCTGCACGAGCACGCGAGCTGCTGGACGGACCCACCCGCGATCACCGCGGACAGCGTCGGCCTGCTGCACCAGTCGGCCGTCGCGCCGTGGGGCCGGAAGCTGCGCCAGGGCTCCGACGGCCAGGTCGCGCGGTCGGAGCCGGACGACCGCCCGGAGGCGGAGATCGCGGCGGAGATCACGGGCGCCGACCCGGCCGCGGACCCCGGGGACGGCACGGGTCCGGCGGACACCGACGCCGAGTTCGCCGCGTTCGCCACGGCCGTCCGGGGCACATGGCTGCACGGCGTGCGGGCGCGGGTGCGGTCCGCCGGGCCCGTCCGGAGTTCCCGGTTCGCCTGAGCGGAGGAGGGGCGGTCAGGCGCTGAGCCGATCGCGCAGCAACTGCTTCCCCATCTCGGCGCCCTTGCGGCTGTCCGCCTGGGCCTTGTGGAACAGGTCCACGAGCTCGTTGTCGTGATCCCGTTCGGCGTCCTGGATGTACGTCTCCAGGCGCAGGGCGTTGTCCAGGCACGCCTCGACGTACCAGATCAGGTCGTAGGTCTTGTCGCGCGTGCCGGTGATGCCGCCGGTCTCGCTGGTGCTGGTCATACGGGGTCTCCTCCTTCTGTCGACCCTGTGTGTGCCTTTCGCAAGGCCCCGGGTACCCCCGCGACCTGCGGACACACGGCCCGGATCGGTCAGCCCAGGGCGCGGTCGAGGTTGAACGCGGCACTGATCAGCGCCAGGTGGGTGAACGCCTGCGGGAAGTTGCCCTGTTGCTCGCCGGTACGGCCGATCTCCTCGGCGTACAGGCCGAGGTGGTTGGCGTAGGTGAGCATCTTCTCGAAGGCGAGCCGGGCCTCGTCCAGCCTGCCGGCGCGGACCAGGGCCTCGACGTACCAGAACGAGCAGATGGAGAAGGTGCCCTCGTCGCCGCGCAGTCCGTCGGGGCTGGCGAGCGGGTCGTAGCGGTAGACGAGCGAGTCGGAGACCAGTTCCTCGGTGAGGGCGTCCAGGGTGGACAGCCACTTGGGATCGGTGGGGGCGATGAACTTGGCGAGCGGCATCATGAGCAGGGAGGCGTCCAGCACGTCGCCGTCCTCGTACTGCACGAAGGCGCACCGGCTCCGCGACCAGCCGCGGTCCATGATCCGCCGGTAGATGGCGTCCCGGGTCTGCCGCCAGCGGGGCAGCTCGGCGGGCAGGCCGCGCCGGTTGGCGAGGCGGATGGCACGTTCGACGGCCACCCAGCACATCAGCCGCGAGTACAGGAAGTTCTTGCGCCCGCCGCGGGTCTCCCACACGCCCTCGTCGGGCTGGTCCCAGTGCTCGCAGACCCAGTCGACCAGGCGGCACACGTCGTCCCACTGGCCGCTGGAGATCGGCTGGGCCCACTTGTCGTAGAGGTAGACGGAGTCGATGAGGGCGCCGTAGATGTCCAGCTGGAGCTGGTCGGCGGCGGCGTTGCCGACGCGGACCGGGGCGGAGCCCTGGTGGCCCTCCAGGTGGGTCAGGATGCGTTCCGGCAGGTCGATGCGGCCGTCGATGCCGTACATGATCTGCAGCGGCACGCAGGTGGAGCTGTCGCAGGGGGTGATGTGCGTGGTCAGGAACCGCATGAACGCCTCGGCCTCGCCGCTGAAGCCGAGCCGCAGCAGGGCGTAGACGGCGAAGGCGGCGTCGCGCACCCACACGTACCGGTAGTCCCAGTTGCGCTCGCCGCCGGGCTGCTCGGGCAGGCTGGTGGTGGGCGCGGCGACGATGGCGCCGGTGGGGGCGTAGGTGAGCAGCTTCAGGGTCAGGGCGGAGCGGTGCACCATCTCCCGCCAGCGGCCGCGGTAGCAGGACTGGTGCAGCCAGCGGCGCCAGTAGGCGACCGTGGCGTTGAACTGGTACTCGGCCTCGGCGTGGGCGCAGCCGCGCGGGGCGATGGCCTCGCCGACCTGGTCCAGGGCGAACACCGCGGTCTCGCCCTCGCTGAGCTTGAAGTCGGCCCACACGTCACGCTCGTCCCCTTGCACGGCCACGGTCGAGGTGAGGGCCAGCGACAGGTCCGGCGACTCGAAGAGGACCACGCCGTCCAGGTCGCGCACGGTGTGCGACGCGGCACCGTAGTCGAAGCGGGGCGCGACCAGTGCCCGGAACGGCACGGTGCCGCGCACGCACACCACCCGCCGGATCAGCCGGTGCCGGCCCGCCTCGCCCGACCCGTCGCCGGTGACGGGCATGAAGTCCTGGACCTCGCCGACGCCCTCCTCGGTGAAGAAGCGGGTGATCAGCACGTTGGTGTCGGGGAAGTAGAACTGCTTGGTGCGGGCCGGGACGGAGGCTGCCAGCTCGAAGCTGCCGCCGCGCTCGGCGTCCAGGATCGCCCCGAAGACGCTCGGGCAGTCGAAGGACGGGCAGCAGTACCAGTCGATCGTCCCGTTGGTGCCGACCAGTGCGACACTGCGCAGATCGCCGATCAGGCCGTGCTCGGCGATCGGGAGGTAGCGGGGGCTGATGGGCATGCCCTCGAAGATCATCGTCTCGGCCATGGCCGGCCTCCCCGGTGCGGGTGCGGGATGTTCTCCAGCTTAGGAGCGAGTGGTTCCGCGCGGCCCGGGAAGGTGCTCCTCACCGGCCCCCGGGCGCCTCCGGATGCAGGGTGCGCCACGTCGGGCAATGGTGAGAGTGTGCGCCGTTCGGCCGCACCGGCACGGATGAGGTCATCCGGACCGAGGAGGAGGCAACATGTCGACATCCACACCCGGAGGGTCCCGGTCGTCCGACGACCACCACACCCCGGACTCCCTGCTCCACTCGGCACCCCAGCGCGACGTCACCCCGGAGGACCTGGTGTTGGCGGCGGGCAGGGACGTCACCCCCAAGACGCTCGACTGGGCGCGCCGCAAACTGGAGGCGGAGGGTCCGGCTGCCATCGAGAAGCTGCTGCCCTGAAGGGGTCCGGGAACGCGGCACAACGGGAGCGCCGGCCGGGCGTGTGACGCCCGGCCGGCGTCATGGCTGCCCCCTCGCGCGCCCGGCGCAGTCGTCGGCAGACCCGCGCACCACGCTCCGCACCGGGTGAGGCCGACGTCCACATCCACCGGGAGCGTCCGGCTCGATCGCGGGTTCCTCACGGCCCCGGCCGCCGGATCGGCCCCGCGCGCCCGGCCGGGTCAGTCGGCGCCCTGCTCCGCCAGGCCCGCCGTCCACTTCTCCTCGATGCGTCCCGCCTTCCACACCAGCAGGGCGACGGCCCACGTGGCGAAGAACAGACCGACGATCACGAAGCCGACCGTGTTGAGGTCCAGTCCGGAGACCCAGTCCCAGAAGGCGCCGTGCAGGTCCAGCTTGTCGGCGACGAGGCCGAGGAGTTCGACGGTGCCGATGATCAGGGCGACGGCCACGGACAGGCCGGTGATGGTGAGGTTGTAGTAGACCTTGCGCACCGGCTTGGAGAACGCCCAGCCGTAGGCGAAGTTCATGAACGAGCCGTCGATGGTGTCCAGCAGGCACATGCCGGCCGCGAACAGCACGGGCAGGCAGAGGATGGCGTACCACGGCAGGCCGGAGGCGGCGCCGGAGCCGGCGAGGACCAGGAGCGCGATCTCGGTGGCGGTGTCGAAGCCGAGCCCGAACAGCAGGCCGAGCGGGTACATCTGCCACGGCTTGGTGATCGACCCGGTGACCCGGCCCAGCAGGCGGTTCATGAAGCCGCGGTTGTTCAGCTGGGTCTCCAGGGCGGCCTCGTCGTAGTGGCCGGTGCGCATCCGGCGGAACACCTTCCAGATGCCGGCCAGGACGACGAGGTTGATGCCGGCGATGAGGTAGAGGAAGGCGCCCGAGACGGTCGTACCGATCAGGCCGGTGACCTGGTGCAGGTGCGAGTTGTCGTCGCGGACCGGGCCGGCCAGGGTCTTCATGCCGAGCGAGAGCAGCAGGGCGAGGCCGAAGACGATGCTGGAGTGGCCGAGGGAGAACCAGAACCCGACCGACAGCGGCCGCCTTCCCTCGCCCATCAGCTTCCGGGTGGTGTTGTCGATCGCCGCGATGTGGTCGGCGTCGAAGGCGTGCCGCATGCCCAGCGTGTACGCGGTCACGCCGATGCCGATGCCGAACGACTCGGTGCCGACCTTGAAGTGCTGCGGCGCGACGAGGCCGAGCAGCGTGCCCCAGCCGATGACGTGCAGCGCGAGCACGAAGGCGGCCATCGAGCCGGCTCCGATCCACTCCTGGCGCGTCATGGACCGCCGGACGCGCTGCCAGGCCGACGGCTTCGCATCGGCCTGGGCGGACAGGGGCGGAGCGGAACCGGGGGCGGCCGTCATCAGGAGGGTCTTTCCTTGCGTCGTGCGGAAACGGCTGCACACCGCAGCCGTACGCCATCATTCCGCACTTGCAAGAGATGTGCAATAAGGCCCCGAGACCCTCCTGACCTGCTACGCGGACAGCATGCCCCGGCCCAGCCAGTCCTTGGCGTCCCGCACACCGGGCAGGGCGAAGAAGTAGCCGCCGCCGGTCGGCGAGATGTAGTCCACCAGGGGCTCGTCGATCAGCCGGGTCTGCACGGCCTCGAACTGCCGCTTGACGTCCTGCTGGTAGCAGCAGAAGACCAGCCCCATGTCGAGGTTGCCGACGTTGTCCACGCCCCGGTCGTAGTTGTAGCCGCGGCGCAGGATGCGCGAGCTGTCGCTCTGCGCGGTGCGCGGGTTGGCGAGGCGTATGTGGGCGTCCAGCGGGATCGCGGTGCCGTGCGGGTCCTTGGCGTAGTTGGGGATGTCGGTCTCCTTGGCGCCGTCGAGCGGGGCGCCGGTGTCCTTGCGGCGGCCGAACATCTTCTCCTGCTCGGTGAGCGAGACCCGGTCCCAGAACTCGACGAGCATCCGGATGATCCGGATGACCTGGTAGCTGCCGCCCTTGGTCCATGCGGGCTCGCCCTGCCCGTCGCCGACCCAGATCAGCTTGTTCGTCTCGCGGGCGGAGGTGACGTCCGGGTTGGCTATGCCGTCCTTGAAGCCGAGCAGGTTGCGCTGCGCGCCGGTGGGACGCGGGGCGTTCTGGAAGCCGTCGATGCGCCACCTGATCTGCATCGCGCCCCGGGTGTGCCGGGCTATGTCGCGCAGGGCGTGCAGCACGGTGTCCTGGCTCTGGGCGCAGATCTGCAGGGACAGGTCGCCGTGGCACTCGGCCGCGTTGAGGTTGTCGTTGGGGAACGTCCGCATCGGGGTGAGGCGGGCGGGCTTGGCCCTGGCCAGGCCGTAGCGGTCGTCGAAGAGGGAGGCGCCCACGCCGACGGTGACGGTCAGGGCGTCCGAGGGGACCTCGGGGCCGAGGATGCCGTTGTCCGAGGGCGGTGCGCCGACGCCCAGGTCGGCGGGCATGCCGCCGGAGGTGAGGAAGCGGGCCCGCTCGGTGATCGTCCGCAGCAGGTCGGTCAGGCCCTTGCGGTCCTCGGCGATGACGTCGAGGGAGACGAAGGTGGCCGCGGCGGGCGCGGGGGTGACGATGCCGGCCTGGTGGGCGCCGTGGAACGGGACCTTCGCCGTGCCGTCCGCGCCGGCGGGCTCGGCCTGGGCCGTGCCGCCGCTCTCCGCCAGCGCGAAGCCGCCGCCGGCCAGGACCGCCCCGGCGGCACCGGCACCCAGTGCGGTCCGCACGAAGGAGCGGCGGGCGGGGCCGACGGGGCAGGTCGGCGTGTCGGCGGTCGACATCGTGGGGTTCCCTTCGGAGTGCGGGTGAGCGGTGGTCATCAGGCGGACTTCCGGATCTCGAGCAGGTCCGGGACCGGGGCGAGGTCTTCCAGCAGCTGGCCGGTGGCGCCGTCGAGGCGCTGCTTGTCCGCCGTGGCGAGCCGGTCCACGGGGGTCCAGTGGTCGCCGTCGTGGGCCGCGTCCAAAAGCTTCTGCAGCCGGTCGATGTCCGCGTCGACGGTGGGGAGCAGCTTCGGGGCGCGCGAGGTGAGCAGCGGCCTGAGCACGGTGAGCAGCTCGCGGGTGCCGGCCAGGTTGGCGTCGGCGGTGGCGAGGTTGGTGCCGCTGCCCTCGTCGGTGTCGCCGGTCAGCTCGAACTGGAGGGTGTTCTCCAGGATCTCGTGGGCGCGCAGCGGCAGGTCGCCGGGGTCGAACTCCTGGCCCGGAAAGGCCTTCTGCAGGCCCGCGGCATCCTCGGCGAGCTGCCGGGCGGGGCCGCTCAGGTCCTTGGCCGACTCGCCGTGCCACAGGCCGTACTCGACGCGCAGGAAGCCGGTGAAGTCTTTGTCGCGCTCGCCGTCGGGGAGCCCGTCGGCCCGGCCGTCGATCTTCTGGTCGTAGTCCTCGAAGGTGCCGTAGGCGGCGCCGAGGGAGGCGTAGGTGCGGTGGGCGGTGAGCCAGTCGGTGCGGGCCTTGTCCAGGTGGCCGCCCTCGATGTCGTCCTGGAGGGTGCGGGTCTGCGCGACGAGGGTGGCCAGCCCCTGTTCGACGTACGCCTTGTACGCCTTGAGGGGGTCGGCGAGGTCCTGCTCGGAGACGGGGACGACCGGCCTGGCCGCGCCGCCGCCGCTGACGGTGACCGCCTTGGAGGTGACGGCCTTGCCACCGGTGGGGACGCAGCGCCAGGCGTAGGTGCCGCCGGCGACGGTGGCGACGAGGTCGCGGGTGGTGCCGGGGGCCAGACCCTCGATCTCGCCGTAGACCGCGTTGGTCGACGGGTCGACGAGGTACACCTCGGAGGTCTTGCCGCCGGTGTTGTGCATCTGGAAGGTCTGCCGGCCGGGCTTTGGCGCGGTGAAGCCCTTGCCGCACTCGGTCTCGGAGACCGCGACGGTCTGGTTCCCGGCGGGCTTGGGCCGGCCGAAGGCGACGACGAGTCCGGCGATGACGGCGGGTACGGCGACCACGGCGGCCGGGACCACCCACGCCGGGCGGCGGCGCTGCCGGGCCTCCCGCGCGGGCCGCTCGGCCCGCTCGGCGGCGGGCTTGGGGGCCGGGGTGCGCACGCCGCGCACGAAGAGGGTCATGACGACGGCGAGGTAGCCGGCGTATGCCACCACCTGCAGCCAGGTCATGGTCGGGGTGAGGTTGAGGACGCCCTGGATCAGGGTGCTGTACCAGGAGCCGGCGTCGACGCTGCCCGCGAGGTCGACCGCGTAGGCGCCGTTGCCGGGCAGGACGCCGCCCTCCTGCAGGTCGCGCAGGCCGTACCCGAGGACGCCGGCGGCGATGACGATGAGGACGGCGCCGGTGGCAGTGAAGAACTTCGTCAGGTTGATCCTCAGGACCCTGCGGTACAGGCCCCAGCACAGGCCGGCCGCGATGACCAGGCCGATGGCGGCGCCGGTCAGCGGGCCCGCCGACTCGCCGGCCGCCCGGGCGGTGGTCCACAGGAACAGGGCCGTCTCCAGGCCCTCCCGGCCCACGGCGAGGAAGGAGGTGAGGATCAGCATGCCGGAGCCCATGGCGAGCGCGCCGGTCACCTTCCGCTTCAGCTCACCCGAGAGGTTGCGGGCCGAGCGGCGCATCCAGAACACCATGGCGGTGACGAACGCGACGGCGATCACACTGAGGGCGCCGCCGAAGGCCTCCTGGGCGGTCTGCGGCATGGACGCGGCGGTGAAGGTGAGGACGGCGCCGAAGCTCATCGCCACGGCCACCGCCGCCAGGACGCCCGTCCACACCTGCGGCAGGCGGGACCTCGCCTCGGCGCGCACCAGCGTCGCGACCAGGATGGAGACGATGAGTCCGGCTTCGAGTCCCTCCCTCAGCCCGATCAGGAAACTCGGAAACGCGTCGTCCCACATACCTGGCGGCCCCTCCCACTTACTTAGCGAAGGCATACCTTACCTTCGCGCGACCATCATGACGACGGCACCCCAATCAATCGGTCATGATCTGGTAATCGAATGGCAAAGTCCGAGAACGATCCGGCCACGGGGTGCGTGAGTCGTCCCGCTGACCGTCTACAAATGTGTAGTCGTATAGGGTCGAGGCAAGTCATAGAGGAAAGGGCGTGCGGCGATGGCCACTCCCCCACACCTGGCGTCGCAGCTCGCGGTCAACGTGCTCGACGCCCACTCGCTGCTGGCCGCCTTCGGCGTGCTCGGCGTCGGCGTGGTGCTCTTCGCGGAGACGGGCCTGCTGATCGGATTCTTCCTGCCCGGCGACTCGCTGCTGTTCACGGCCGGCCTGCTGTGCACGGGCTCGTCCGACCGCGGGGTGCACCTCTCGCTCGGGCCGCTCCTGGTCGCGGCGGCGGTCGGGGCGCTGGCCGGCTCGCAGTGCGGATTCCTGCTGGGCCGCAAGGCGGGCGGTGCGCTGCTGGCCCGCAGCCGCTCGGCCAAGCTGCACGAGGGCGCCCGGCGTGCGGAGGAGCTGCTCGAGCGGTACGGCCACGGGAAGGCGATCGCGCTCGCCCGCTTCGTGCCCGTGGTGCGCACGGTGCTGAACCCGATGGCGGGCGCGCTCGGCGTGCCGGCGCGCACGTTCACGCTCTGGCAGGTCGTCAGCGGCCTGGTGTGGAGCCTCGGTCTCACGCTCGCGGGATACGCGCTGGGCTCCTCGATCCCGAACATCGACAAGTACCTGCTGCCGGTGATCGCCCTGATCGTCGTCGTGTCCCTGCTTCCGCTCGCCGTCGAGGTGCTGCGCTCCCGCAAGGCAGCCAAGGAGACACCCTGATGCCCCTCGCTCGCCCGGGCGCGTGGGCGCCGGCGCTGCGAGTGCCGCCGCCGTCATGAACCGCCGCAGGGTCGCGGTGCGGGCGGGCCTGGCGGCCCTGGTCGCCTGGCTGGCGTTCGCGGCGCTGACCGCCGTGGTCGTCTCCGGTCACGGCGCCCCGCTGCGGCCCGACCGCGGCCTGCTGTCCTGGTCCGTCGGGCACCGCCCGCCGGACGCGGTGGCCGTGGCGCGCGGGCTGACCGCCACCGGCACGGGGATCGTGCCGTACGCCCTGATGGTCCTGGCGGGGCTGGTCGTGGGCCGCACCGCGCGGGAGCGGGTGACGGCCGTGCTGCTGGCCATGGCCTGCCTCGGCCTCGGCCAGACGCTGCGGTACGACGCGATGGACCTGATCCGCCGGGCCCGCCCGCCGCGCTCCGACTGGCAGACGCACGCCTCCGGCTGGTCGTACCCCTCCGGCCACACCACCACGGCGGCGCTGACCGCGGGACTGCTGATCCTGGCGCTGTGGGCCCGCTCCCCGCGCGGCCGGGCCGCGCTGTGCGCGCTGGCGGCCTGCTGGGGCGCGGCGGTCGGGCTGACCCGCGTCTTCCTGGGCGTGCACTGGTTCACCGACGTGGTCGGCGGCTGGCTGTTCGCCGTCGGCTGGCTCGGCCTGCTCCTCGCGCTGGGGGCCCGCTGGGGGCCCGCCCGGTTCCTCCCCGGCGGCGTCGACGCCACCGGCCCCGGGGACGGGCCGGCGGAGGAGGACGCGGCGCAGCAGTCCGGTCGCCGGGG